>JAYZXG010000250.1:0-5719 GCA_036141435.1 Pseudomonadota bacterium
GACACGACCACAAAAGGACATCACCATGACCGGACCGCTTGCAGGCAAACGCGCACTCATCACCGGCTCGAGCCATGGCGTTGGACGCGCTGCGGCTTTCCTGTTCGCCGAACAAGGCGCGGACGTCATCCTGCATGGCAATCAGAACATGGTGGACGCGGATTCCGCGGTCCAGGAAATCGGTCCGCGTGCCCTGGGCGCCGTCCAGTCCGATCTCATGCTTCCGGGCGCCGGGCGCGAGCTTTATGACGCCGCCCTGCATCTGGCGGGCGGACGACTGGACATCATCGTCAACAATGCCGGCATCCACTGGGACACGCCAATCGACAGCTCCGATGAAACCTGGGAAGCCAACTGGGCTGGCATTCTCCAGGTCAATCTCATGGCTGTTGCCGATATCTGTCGTGCCGCGATCCCGGAAATGAAGGAAAGCGGTGGCGGAGAAATCATCAATATCGCCAGTCGCGCCGGATATCGGGGTGAGGACAAGGACCATATGGCTTACGCCGCCTCCAAGGGGGCGGTCCTGTCACTGACCAAGACCATCGCCCGGCAATGGGGACAGCATGGCATCCATGCCTACGCGCTCGCGCCGGGCTGGATCAATACGCGCATGGCACCACAGAATGCGGCAGGTCTGGCGGCTGCAAATTCGGAAATTCCGATCGGTCGGATGGCCGAGCCCGAGGAGATCGCAGCGATGTGCGCTTTCCTGGCATCCGGCGCCTGCTCCAGCGCCACTGGTTCCTGCATCGACATCAATGGTGCGAGTTATGTGCGGTAGACGCCGGGCCGTGCAAAACTTGGCCTGGTCGCCCCGCGATCCGCATCAGTCCTGATCGTCCGTGTCCATCTTGTCAGCATCGCTATCCATCCGCGCGGCCAGCAGGTCGCCGCAGACGACGACGAGCACCAGGATCAGACCGATAACAGACTGACCTCCCGTATCGGTCTCGACCCCGAGCGCCTCGGCGACACGGAAACCCAGTGCAGACGCCAGCACGGCGCCGGCGCCCACCATCGCGGCCCGGATGCGGATAAGCGCCTTGCGACCGTTGGAATGGGCGGCGTTACGCCGCGAAACCCACAGGAAAAACATGCCTCCCACTGGCAGGAAGACGAGCGACAACACCGCCCGGGGCCACAATGTGGGTTCGAGCAACAGGACCGCGACGGACAGCACCGCTACAGCCAGGGCAACGCTGAGAACGATGGGTGAGAAAAGCTTCATGTCATTCTGCCGCCATCGCCTGGTCCCGGCCGGCCCGATACAGGCGCCCGGGCTTGGCCCCGGTGAGTTTTCCGTCTTCCATCACGACTTCGCCGGAGACAATCGTCGCGGTATAGCCCCGCGCGCCCTGCAGCAGGCGCTGACCGCCCGCAGGCAGGTCCTGCTCCATGTGCGGGGGCTCCATCTGCAAGCGCTCCAGGTCAATGATGTTGAGGTCGGCCTTCAGCCCCGCCTTCAGATAACCGCGGTCTGACATACCCAGATAATCGGCCTGTGCGCCGGTCAGCATCCGGACCACTGCGGGCAGTTCGAGCTTGCGCCCGCGCGTACGATCCCGAGTCCAGTGCGTGATCATGTAGGTCGGCATGGAAGCGTCACAGACCGTTCCCACATGCGCGCCGCCGTCGGACAACCCATACAGCGCTTGGGGATGTTCCATCATCTTGAGCACATTGTCGTAGTTGAGCTCGGTATAGTTATACAGCGGGAGATAGATCAGCTCCTTGCCATCGCGTTCCAACAGCGTGTCATAGATGATCTCCATCAGGGGCTTGCCTTCGGCGCGGGCGCGAGAGGCCAAGGAATTCTCGGCCGGCTGCTCGTAATCCGGCGGGTTGCCGATCTGGAAGAACTTCTCGGCGACCATCTCGATATGTTCCATCAGCAGGTCAGCCAGAGGCGGAATGGACGATCCGGGTCCGGACAGCTTGTCGGTCTTCTCCGAGAGAATCCGGGCCTTGAACTCCGGGTCCTTCATCCGCATCACCCGCTCGGACAGCGGCAGATCCGCAATGGTCTTGTAAGTCGGATATCCCATGAACGGGTGGAAGGTGCAGTTGAACCCGAGGAACACGCCAATGGCCCTTGGTGCCACCTGCATGCGCGCATCAACCCCCTCCTCTTTCAGCTGTTCTGAAAGATTGATCAGTTTGAGCCACTGGTCCGGAGCGAAGTCACGCTGCATCAGTGAAAAGGAAAACGGCCGTCCGGACGCCTTGGCGTAATCGGCGACGATCGACCATTCCTCATCGAAATCCGCCTCGCCGCGCTCGAGGTTGAAATCAGACACCGCCTGCACAACACCAAAGTCGAGGCCGTCGAACGCCCGGACGATACCGGTCAGCTCGTCGCGCGTTGCCTCGGAGGATGGCGTCCAGTCGCCGTCAGCGGTCTTGTGAACATCCGAGCGGCCGGTCGCAAAACCGATCGCGCCGGCTTCGAGCGCCTCGCGCGTCAAACGCCGCATCTCCTCAATATCGGCCTGTGTGGCATGCTCCGAAAAGACGGCGCGATCGCCCATCACATAAACCCGCAGCGGATCGTGCGGCATCATCGCGGCGATATCGATGGTCCGCGGCATTTTCTCAAGTGATTCCAGGTAATCCGGGAAGCTCTCCCAGTCCCAGGTTAAGCCTTCGTGCAGGGCGGTGCCGGGAATATCCTCAACGCCTTCCATCAGCTTGATTAGCTTGTCGTGATCGGCTTCGCGAACGGGCGCAAAACCGACACCGCAATTGCCCATGACCGCCGTCGTCACGCCATGATCGATTGATGGGCGCAGCTCCCCGTCCCAGCTGGCCTGGCCGTCATAGTGCGTGTGGATATCGACAAAGCCCGGGGTCACGATGTGACCGCGCGCATCGATTTCGCGCAGCGCATCGCCGGTGACTTCACCGACCCGGGCGATCACACCATCCTTGATCGCGACATCGCCCTCGCGGGGCTCGGCGCCGGTGCCGTCAAACAGCGTGCCGCCGCGAATAACCAGATCAAACATGGAAACCTCCCGTCATCCTTATGATGTGCGCGTATTCTTGAGATAGTCATAGCCGCGAAACATCCCGACCAGGGCGAAGCCCGCGGTGATATGCCAGACCCCCCAGAGGGCCGTCACCGCAACTGCGCCACCAACCCCACCAAACTGGGACAGCAAAAGCAACAGGCCCAGACCCGCGTTCTGAATACCGACCTCGAAGGTCAGGGCCCGGATCTTGGCGCCCGCGAGCTGCATGGCAAAGCCGGCCAACCCGCCGAGAATGAAGGCCAGCGCATTATGGCCCATGACCAAGGGGATCAGGCTGTGTTCGGTGGAAAACAGAACATCGCGATTGGAAAAGGCACCGACCAGGATCAAACCGACCAGGATCAAGAAGGCGACCGGCGTCAGCAATCGTCTCAGCTTGGCGGCGATTTCAGGCTTCCAGTGCGCGACCGACATACCCGCAAACAACGGCAAGGCCAGCAAGCCGGCGGTCTGAACCAGGAAAATGGACGGATCCACGTCCAGCGTGTCCACGAGCGCAGATGTCGGGCCATATTGATTCGCCCAGAACAGGATGGAAATCGGCGTTACGAGGGCCGCTGAAACCGCGGAAATCGAGGTCAGAGACACCGAATACGCCGTATCGCCTCTGGAAAACAATGTGAGCGCGTTCGAGGCATTGCCGCCCGGACAACTGGCAACCACGATCATTCCGAGGGCCACACTTGGCGTGGGCTCAAACAGGATGATCAGACCGAGGGTCAGCAGGGGCAGACCCAGGATTTGCGCCAGCACTCCGCCGGCGACCGCCAGGGGCTCTTTTCGCAAATCCATGAAATCCTTGATCTTCAACCCGAGTGCCACGGTGAACATCATGACGACGAGGCTGATCGACATGATCAACTGAAAGGTCGGGCTCAGATCAACCCTGAGCGCGTCAACTCCCGTCCCCTCGATCACAGCGTTCCTCCCAAAACCAACCGTAAACTTTAATTAGATTTGTAACCTGCCGAACCGGATCGCATCTGGTAGCGGTATCAAATTATTTTGGGGTCGCAATACGCACGCAACCCTGTATCTTTACCGCACGTGACGAACAGGCCTGCAAGCGGTTTGTCATCTCACTTTCGTGCGGGGAAGGGAGTGCTCGGGCGCGCTACTCGACAGGGTAGTCAGCCGATGTATTGGAGGAACGGCGTATCAACGCCTTAGTCTTTTGGGGGACTATTGGTATGGGACGGAAACGTTTCGATGAAATGCCTTGTGCGATCGCACAGACACTCAATCAAGTGGGTGACTGGTGGACTTTGCTGATTGTTCGGGACGCGATGAAAGGCGCCCGTCGTTTCAGCGATTTCCATGAAAGCACGGGTATCGCGAAAAACATTCTCACAGACCGGCTGAACAAGCTGGTCGAAAACGGCATCATGACCCGTGAAGAAGTCGGTGTGCGCGGTCAGCGGCAGGAATACGTCCTGACGGATCGCGGCGAAGCGCTCTTCCCGATCCTGATCGCCATGCAGCAGTGGGGCGATCGCTGGATCTACGGTGATGAGGAACTGCCCTGCGTGCTCTACGACAAACGCAACGGCCAGGAATTGTCGCCGGTTGCCGTCGCCAATGAGAGCGGTGACGAGGTGACCCACCATTTCCTGGGCATGCGCGAAAATGATGACAGCAACATGCTGGAAACGGGCTAGCGCACGTTTCAATATCTGAAGGAACAGAGGCCGGGCGCATTGCGATCCCGGTGCCGCCGACGTGCGACGTGTGCGACGACACCGGCTGGCGTCCGCGCATGTGCACGGCGGCCACGCGCTGCGGGCGGTTGGCCTGCGCGCCACTCGGCAGCGACTACGAGCACGACTACGTCGAGCGGTGCGCCTGCGTCGACACGAACGCGACGATCACGGCCCGCCGCGCACGGGCGGCCATTCGACAAACCAGCAACGCGCAATCGCGGGGGCGGCGATGACCAACGCAAGCTGGAAAGCCGCCGAACGGGCGCACGCCCGCGATCTCGGCACGCAACGGATTCCGGTGACGGGCGAACGCGACGGCGCGGACTTCACGTCGGGGCTGTTCGGGTATCAGCTCAAAGTGCGCAAGGTGATCCCGAAATATCTATTCGACTGGCTCGACGGGATTCGGCGTGTGTCGGAACGCCGCCACCAGATCGGCGTGCTGGTGTTAAACCGGCCTCGGCGACCACGACGCGACGCGCTGGTCGTGGTGCGCTGGTCGGACTGGATCGACCTGCACGGCGAGCCGCCGGGCGGCGACGAGGAATGACGTGCCAGGGGTCAACAACCCGCGCCGCGCCTACGTCGCACCCGATCGGCGCTCTGCCGTGCTGCGACGCATGGGCAACGAACACGTCCGCGACACGATGCGGCACGCGCGACTGGCAGAGCAGCGCGGCGTCGCACGGTGGGCGAATCCGTATATCGCCTCGAAGGCGCGCGCCTGGACGTATGCGTGGAACATTTCGCACGGCGTTTGCCGAGGCTGCGACCAGTGCACGACGGGCACCGGGCGACCAGCAGACACGCTCGCGATCCACTTGCGCGAGTGGTACGCACGCAACGAGACGGGGTGATCAACGATGACGATCGAAGTCTGGCCGGTGTCGGCGATTGTCGGACGCGTGCGCGCGTTGTGGATCTGGTATCAGTGGCGCGCGCGGTTGCCGATCGAGGAACGGGCGCGGCTTGAAATGCGCGTCA
>JAYZXG010000251.1:0-2820 GCA_036141435.1 Pseudomonadota bacterium
GGAACCGTGTTGTTGAAATACTATCTCGATGTCTCGCGGGACGAGCAGGCCGCCCGCCTCGCGGTGCGCCAGACCGACCCGCTGAAGAACTGGAAAATCAGCCCGATCGATGCCGTGGCCCTGGAAAAATATGATGCCTACACCGTCGCGCGCGATCATATGCTCGAGCGCAGCGATCACGAGCACGGGCGCTGGGGCATTGTCCGGGCGGACAACAAGTACGAGGTCCGCATCAATGTGATCCGGGATATCCTGCGCTCGGTTCCCCATCCGGGGCCACTAAGGGAGGACCAGGCGCCTGACCGGGATGTGGTGATGCGCTTCCAGCCACACATGCTGACCGATGGCACTCTGGCCCGCTAGTGGACCAGGCTCGGTTCTGCAGGAGCTGACCGGATGTCGCTGTTCGTCATGGTGGGCGCATTGCGATCCGCCCAGCTCGTATAGACGGGCCACAGGCCGGATTGCTTCTTGAACAGGATCAGGAGGCGGCGGCGCAGCCGGTGCACGGTCAGCTCGATCATGTCGGCATCCCGATCCTTGTTGTCCATGGACAGTTCGAGATAGGCGCGAAGAACTTCTATTCGCTCGATCAGGCCGAACAGCTTGAAGTCCAGTTGACGGACATAGTCGCGTGTTGCGGGGTCTTCGAGCAGCGGTGCATAGACCAGCTCGTTGGTCAGTGCGGTAGCCGAGGTGAGCTCCCGCATGGCGGATCTGAACGCGTCGCGACCGGCCGGGCTCTCCAGGCCCAGATCGAGCGCATCGTCCAGGCGGTCAATGACGCCCGTCTCGAGGCTCTGCAGCATCGCGATCTGCTTCAGCATTCGTGGATCTCCGATTGGCACCTCGCCGTAACAGCTGTGCCCATCTCAAGCACGCTGAAAACGTGGACAAGTTTAATAGAAATTGAAAGTTGAGTCATGGGGCGGCCGGGCGATCGCGTGGCGCGGCCGGTCAATCCTTCAACTTGCCCCCCTCGATCACGATGGGCTTGAAGCCAGCGACCGGGGGCGGGGACGCCTCGGATTTGAGGTCCGGTGCAGGCGCAGCGACGTCCTCGTCCGTGAGGTCCTCATTGATGTCGCGATTTCGAGAGGATCGGGTCGCTGCCTTGCGCTTGAAGCCTGATCCGCGCGACATGGGCTTGCGGCCCTTGCCCTTGGCCTTCTTCTCGATCTCGCGGAGCTTCACCGACTGACGACCGGAGAGGGCGTCATCAAGACTGCCCTTGTCCGGGTCATTGAAAGCGGAGCCGAATTTCTCGAGTCGCTCCTCCAGCGAGCCGAGAAACTCGTCTTCCCACTCCGACAGGCGCGTATCGTCTCCATCAGCCTGCTGCGCCGCGCGCTTGGCGCGGGCGAGGCGCCGGAGCGCCTTGCGGGTCTTCTTGTCGTCGATCTCGCGGGGCATTGCGCCTCTAGTGCCAAGCAAAAGCCTTTGCGACGATCTTCCATTGCCCATCGATCTTGTAAAGCAGGAACATGTCGTCGACGAAGCGACCGTCCGCCCAGTCAATGGTGATATGAGCAGAGGCAACACGGCCTTCAGCAACCGTGATGTCATGGAAAGTGACGGTTCTCTCCGGCATGGCGCGGCCGAAACGCGCGGCGAAATCACCGAGATTCATGGTGTCGACGCGTTCACCGTCCTCGTCATCGCGATAGATGAACATGTCGCCGGTCGAGGTGTAGAACGCCTCGCGGGCCAGGTCCGGGTCGCCGGTATTGCCCGCGTTGAAATAGGCCATCACCGCGGCGCGGGCGCCATCGATATCAGCCTCGTCCTGGGCGATGGCTGCCGAGGTGGTCGCGGCAATAAGTGTAAGTGCAGCTATGAGCTGTCGCATGATTGTCTCCTGTCCCTCGCGCCCCGGTCATCAAACTACGGGGCGTGGACAGGAGACTGAACTCACATTCCCGTCAGCGGGGTCAGCTCTCGACGGCGCCGAGATAGAGTTCCAGCAATGCTTCGGCTTCCTGGCGATCACGCACGTCGATCTTGCGTAGCGAGATGACCTTGCGCAGGATCTTGGTATCAAAGCCCATGGACTTGGCCTCGGCATAGACCTCTTTCATGTCAGCCATGACATTGGCCTTGTCTTCTTCAAGACGTTCGATGCGCGCCACAAAAGCCTTGATCTGCTCGCGCGCCGCGCCGCCAATGCTGTCGGACTGGTCGATGGAGCCGGTTTCAGGTGCGGAATCGGTGAAAGCCATGTCGGAACCTCGTTAGGAATGGGTTGGCGAAACTAGGCTCTGAGGCGCGCGTTCTCAAGCCGCTGCGGCACAAGAATCTGCAGGCTGGCTAGTCGTCCCGAACATCGGCGATGGCCGCGGCCACGGCATCCTGTTGATGGTGATGCAGATTATGGCCTGCACCCGGAATCCAGCGGAGTTCCGCATTCTTCATTCGACTGGCCGTCAGCCCGGAATGACGATGGCTCCACAGGACGGTATCGGCCTTCCCGGCCAGGAAAACCGTCTTGTGCTCCACCTTGTGGTAATGCGGCTCCTGCTGTTCGAGGTGCCGGTTCACATCCGCCATGTCGCGCGCATTGGCCAGCCAGTTCGGCTTGCGCAGCAAAAGCGGCAAACTGGTGTTCTCGGCATAACCCTCCGGGACCGGCTCGGGATGAAAGGCATTGACGGCGCCGGAGCGAAGATTGGGTTTACCAGTCAGCGGCACGAGAAGCCGGGTGAAAAGCGGGCCGATGACCGGCCAGAAGCTGGCCTTGTTGAACCAGGCGGCATCACCGATCCAGGCCCCGAGCGCAGGTGCAATGAGCACGAGACCGCTGACCCGGTCCGGGTGGTCCAG
>JAYZXG010000252.1:0-3262 GCA_036141435.1 Pseudomonadota bacterium
TCGCGATCGCTGCCGCGTCACTCGCCCTGTCTGCCCTGCTCTGGTTGCGCGTTAAACCACTGCCAGCAAGCGACCAGAACAATGCCGGCTAGCCCTGTTCAAAAACTCGTCATTGTCGGCGGCGGATCAGCCGGATGGATGACGGCGGCCGCGATCATCAATGCGACCCAGGGCAATTGCCAGGTCGAGCTGGTGGAGAGCGAGGCGATCGGCGTGGTCGGCGTGGGCGAGGCCACCATTCCGCCGATCAAGCTGTTCAACCAGAGCCTCGGGATCGACGAAAACCAGTTCGTCCGCGAGACGAGCGGCTCGTTCAAACTGGGCATCGAGTTCGTCGACTGGTCGCGCAAGGGGCACAGCTATTTTCATCCATTTGGCACACATGGCGCCGATTTCGACCGAGTCAGCCTGCACCACTGGTGGCTCAAGGCGCGCGCAGACGGTGACAAGACCCCATTCGACGAATACTCCATGGCCTGGCAGATCGCTCGCGCCGGCGGCTTCTCACCACCCTCACCGGACAAGCGCCTGGTCCAGTCGACCTTTGACTACGCCTATCATTTCGACACCATCGCCTATGGCCAGTTCCTCCGCCGCTATTCCGAAGCCCGGGGCGTCAAGCGCACCGAGGGCAAGGTGGTCGAGGTCGAACAGGATGCCCAGAGCGGCGATGTCCAAGCGATCAAGCTGGAAGATGGTCGTCGGGTAGACGGCGAGTTCTTCATCGATTGCACCGGGTTTTTCGGCCTTCTGATCGAACAGGCGCTGAAGACCGGTTACGAGGACTGGACCCATTGGCTGCCCTGCGACCGCGCCGTCGCCGTGCCATGCGGGTCAGCCGGAGACTTTACCCCCTATACCCGCTCGACCGCGCGTGAGGCGGGCTGGCAGTGGCGCATCCCGCTGCAACACCGCACCGGCAATGGTTATGTCTATTCCAGCCAGTTCACCGACCCGGATACCGCCACGCAGACCCTGCTGGACAATCTGGATGGCGAGCCCCTGGCAGAACCGCGCCACTTGCGCTTCGTGACCGGTCGGCGCCGGAAATTCTGGAACCGCAATGTCGTCGCCATCGGCCTGTCCGCCGGCTTCATGGAACCCCTGGAATCCACCAGCCTGCATCTCATCCAGTCCGGCATTACGCGCTTCCTGGCCCTGTTCCCGACGACCGGTGACACCACCCTGGCCGAGCGTGAATTCAATCGCCTGACCACCGAGGAATATGAACGCATTCGCGATTTCATCATCCTGCACTACACGGCGACGACGCGCGATGACGCCGAGCTGTGGCGCTATGTCTCCGCGATGGAGGTCCCGGACACGCTGACCTACAAGATCGAGCACTTCCGGCAATCGGGCCGTATTGTTTCGGAAGGCCCGGAACTCTTCCTCAATCCGAGCTGGCTGGCCGTGATGCTGGGCCAGGACATTGTACCGGAGGGCTGGGACCCCTTGCTGGACTTCCGCACCTCGGTCGAAGCAAAACGCCACCTGTCAGGCCTGCTGCGCGTCATGAAAGACGCCCTTGGCCCGGTGCCCACACACCAGGCCTATATCGACCGCTTCTGCAAGGCCGACGCCTAGGACGTTGTCTTGGCGGCACAATGCCGGCGGATATAGTCTTCGTGACTGGGCAGGGTGGCAGCAGCCTGGCTGACGATGGAGCGCACATTGGCCAGGAATTCCTCGAGCTGCGCCGGCTGGAGCGTATCCGCCAACGGGTGGTAGCCCTCTGGCAAGACCCCCTGGCCGACCAGGACCTGCAACCAGTTCACATCGTCGAACAGGTCCTCCTCGCGGGTATAGAGCCGCCCACTGGCCTTGAAGAATTCCATCTTGGCTTTCAGCGTATCGGGAACCTCCATCGCCCGACAGGCGCGCCAGAACTCTGAATCCTCGCGCTCATTGGCGTGGTAGTGCAGGATGATGAAATCGCGCACCCGCTCGAACTCGAGCGTCATCTGTCGATTGTACTCATCGCGGTCCGCGTCATGGATCCGCTTGCGCGGGAAAATATCGACCAGCCGGCTCACAGCAGACTGGATCAGATGGATCGAAGTCGATTCCAGGGGTTCCAGGAATCCGCTCGACAGCCCGATGGCGACGACATTGCGGTTCCAGAACACCTCGCGTCGCCCCGTCGTGAATTTCAACATTCGCGGCTCGGCGAGCGCCTCCCCCTCGATGTTGGCCAACAGGGTATCCATCGCCGCCTGGTCGTCGATGAAGGCGCTGGAGTAGACATGTCCATTTCCGGTGCGGTGCTGCAGCGGAATGCGCCACTGCCACCCCGCGTCATGGGCGATGGACTGGGTATAGGGCCGCAGCGGGGCGCCGGCATTGGAACTGGGAACCGGCATGGCCCGGTCGCAGGGCAGCCAATGAGACCAGTCCCTGTAGGCCGTCTCCACGGCATCGCCGATCAACAGGGCCCGAAAACCGGAACAATCGATGAAAAGATCGCCGGCGACGGACTGCCCGCCTTCCAGCGTCAGCGCGGCCACATCGCCGCTCTCGCCGTCCTTTTCAAATCCCGTGACTTCACCCTCAATTCGCTCGACACCGCGGGCTTCCGCGTAGCGGCGCAGGAAGAGCGCATATCGCGACGCATCGAAATGATAGGCATAGACGATCCCGGGCAGCGGCGAGGATCCGACACGCTGCATCTGGCCGAACCTGTTTTGCTTGGCCACCACCGCATTCAGGCAATGATCCCAGAGCGTCGAGGTTCCGCCATTGGCGATGTGACGAAACCAGTGGTGCTGAAAAGGCACCTGCGCGAGCGGGTAACCAAGTTGACCAAAACTGTGCAGATAGGCCTTGCCCCGCTTGCGCCAGTTGATGAACTCAATCCCCAGCTTGAAGGATCCACCGGTCTCGGCGAGGAATTCATTCTCATCAATGCCGAGCGCCTCGTTGAGGATCTTGATCTGCGGGATCGTCGCCTCGCCGACACCCACGGTGCCGATGCGGTCGGATTCGACGAGCCGGATACGCGCAAGGCTGCCGTAGTATTTCGACAGTGCGGCCGCCGCCATCCAGCCTGCAGTACCGCCACCGAGAATTACAACATCGAGCCGCTCGTCCGCCATCCCGACAACCTCCCAAACACTTAATGATTATTGGCGCTTACCCGGGAGCGGACAAGGCCTTCGACAAAAGAAAACCCCCGCTGGCCAGAGCCAGCGGGGGCAGTCATGCCTACTCAGGAGAGACAGGTTCCTTAGTAGCGCCAGCTGACGCCAGCGAGGTAGGACGC
>JAYZXG010000253.1:0-3967 GCA_036141435.1 Pseudomonadota bacterium
CGCTTCGCGCCTGCTCTGCCTTGGCCCGCGGATTGCCCGTGTCGAGCACGCTCAGGCAAGCGCTCTGTATATCGGCGTCGACAGGCATCAAAGCGCGCGAACAGCGTCCAGCACGGCCTGGGCGTGACCCTTAACCTTCACCTTGCGCCACACTTGCGCGATCTGTCCGGCGGCATCGATCAGGAAGGTTGCACGCTCAATGCCCATGTATTCGCGGCCGTAGAGCTTCTTGAGCACCCAGACGCCATACGCCTCCAGCACCGCGCCGTCCTCATCCGAGCCCAGCACGACCTTGAGCTCGTGTTTGGCCTTGAACTTGTCATGTTTGGCGACAGTATCCTTGGAGACACCGATGATGACGGTATTGGCGGCATCGAATTCTGCGATCAGCGTGCTGAAGTCGATAGCCTCGGTGGTGCAACCCGGCGTATCGTCCTTGGGATAGAAATACAGCACGACGTTTTTGCCCTTCAGGGCAGAAAGATCGACGGACGCACCACCATCGGTGGGCATGTTGAAATTCGGAGCCAGGTCGCCTGTTTTGAGTTCGCTCATGTCAATTCTCCCCAGTCGCGTTGAATGCGGTTGCTGCGGCGTTAAATTGCCCGCGTCTGCCTGCACGTCCAGCCATGCGACTGCGATAGGGTCTGAATAATGCTGCGTCGCTCTGTGAAATGGACCCTGATTTATGTGCTCGAGGCCATCGCCGTTGTGCTGATGATGCTGATTTTCGGGCTTGGCTTCATTTTCTGGCGATTGTCGTCCGGACCGGTCGATCTGAGCTTTCTCAGATCGGATATCCAGTCGGAAATCGCCAGTGTCTTCGAGGGGGATGTTGTTGCCCTCGGTGATCTTGAGGCCCGGTTTGACAGTACGGAAGGCGCAATCATTGTCACTGCGCGCGATGTTGCCGTTGCGCAAACCAATGGCGAGGTGATCGCCCGTGCACCGCTGATCGAGGCCGGGCTGGCCATCCAGCCCATGCTGCTCGGGCGCATCGAACCCACGCGCCTGCGCGTGCATGGAGGATCGATTTCCATTGTTCGCCGGGCCGATGGTGCTGTTGGTGCAGGCCTGGGCGGGGTTGAGCGGGTTGCCGCCTCTGCGCGCCAGGCCGAGCGCGGCGGTGACGACAGCGCATCGCTCTTTCTGTTGCTGCAAAACCCTCAAGCTTCGGACAGCCCGCTGGGCCAGATCCGCAATGTCGAAGTCCGTGACGCCACGGTTCGTATTGTCGACGAGATCAGCGGCATAGCCTGGCTGGTCAACAATGCCCAGGTGGAACTGGCGCGCGATGACTTGCGCATTGTTTCCCTGTTGCAGGGACAGATCGCGACTGCGGCAGGTTTTGCTGATCTGCGTGTCCGCATGCAGGCGGGAGCCCGCCTGACGTCGCTGCTGCTGGAAGTCGGGGTGGAGCGGCTTTCCCTGGCCTCGGTGGCGCCGACCCAGGGGCCGTTGTCCGAGCTGCGCGCGCTGGACGCGCCGCTGTCGCTCGACCTGATCATGGATGCCCGGCTGGAAACCGGTATCCAGGCGGCGTCTCTTCAGATGAGTGTCGGTGAGGGGGTGATCCTGTCCCAGGGGCAGGAGCGGGCCTTTGAAGGCGCAGAGCTTTCCCTTGTCTTTGACCCCTTGCTCGGGTCCCTGTCGATCGACCGGGGCCGGATCGCCTCCGATGTCTTTGCCGGCGAGCTGTCCGGCCGGATCTATGATCTGTCCTCCTATGCCGGTGCGCTGCCCATGCGGTGGCGTTACGAGCTGAATGCCGGCCAGGGCTTCATCGACCTTGGCGATATATTCGAGCGCCCACCGCGGTGGGGCGGGCTGACCATTTCCGGCGAAGCGGATCTGGCCGATCGTGTGATCGCCTTTGAGCAACTTGACCTGGAGCTCGATAGCATCACAGCAGAACTGGCAGGCAGCGCCAGCCTGACCCAGGTCGAGGATGGCCGCTGGTTGCCGAATATCGTCCTGTCCGGCCCGGTTGTTGGCGACATTACCGCAGATACTGTCCTGGCCTACTGGCCTGTTGACCTCGCTGATGGCGCCCGGGACTGGATCGAGGAGGGCATTCTGGGCGGGCGCTTCTTCAATGCGCGCCTCGACATGAATATTGATGCCAATTCGATTGCCGAGGGGGCGCTGGCGAATGACCGTCTCAATCTGTCCTTCGACGTCGAGGACGGCATCATTCGCTACATATCGACGATGACACCGATCACCGAGGCCGTCGGCAGCGCCACCCTTTACGGCAATGCCTTCGAGGCGCGACTGACAGCCGGTCGCGTTGGCGATATCGAGATACTTGAAGGCCATGTCGACATTCCGCGTCTCAATCCGAAGGGGGCCGTGGCGACTTACTCGGGGCGGGGCTACGGCGAGGCGACCGATATCCTGGGCCTGATCGACGAGGAGCCACTCGGCTTTCCCACCCAGTACGGAATTGATCCGGCTGCTGTTGGCGGAGAGGGGGAGATTACCTTCCAGATCCAGCGGCCGATGCTGTCCGACGTGCCGCCGGAAGATATTCCCTTTGTCATAACGGGTGACTTCACGGGGGCATCGCTGGCCGTACCGGAGACCCCGCTGGCCCTGCGTGAAGGGACAGTGTCGATCACTGCCGACGAGGACCGCCTGACGGCCACCGGTGACGCATTCTGGGTCGACACGCCGGTCAGCGTGAACTGGGTCGAGGATTTCACGACACCGGATGGAGAGCCCTCGACGACCTTTGAGGTCGAGGCGCGGCTGGGCGCGCGCGCCCTCGACGAGTTCGGGCTTCCCGCGCGGCGCTATCTGGACGGTTTCGTGGGTGTGGAGGCGCGTGCGCGCTCCAATGGGCTGGATATCCAGTCCATCGATATCGATGCGGACCTGACCGAGGCCTGGATCGAGGCGCCTGACGAGGTCTGGTTCAAGGATATTGGCGTGCCCGGGCTGGCCGGTTTCACGCTGACACGCAATGACGAGGACAATTATGTCTTCGAGGAAATCATTATCCAGACCGAGGGCGTGGACATCGGTGCCAATGCGCAGTTATCGCCGGGCGGCCGACTGGTCGAGTTGAATCTTGATCATGTGGAAGTCGAGGACTTCATCAGCTTGCGCGGGCGCCTGGCCGCGCCGTCCGAGCCCGGGCAGCCGTTCACGGTCCGACTCTCCGGCGATTATCTTGACGCTCGGGAAATCCTGGAAGTCTGGAATGAGCGCTCCGCAGCGGCGGAGCTGTCCGCATCCGGGCAGGCCGCTGACGAGGTCCAGGCGCTCGACCTGCCACTGTCGGTGACGTTCGACGTCGCGCGTATGGCGGTCGATGACGAGAATACGGTGGATGACTTCTCGCTGATCTGGCGCAGCGAGACGGAAGGTATTCGCGCCGTTGCCGTGTCCGGGCGTTCGGAGGCGGGGCCGTTTTTCGCCAATTTCGGGGCGCCCGAAGTCGGGGGAATTCGCGAATTTCGCGTGGAAACTCAGTCGATTGAGATTCTGTCTTCATTCTTTGGATTCACCGAAGGTGTCGTCGGCGGGCGCATGTCAGTGCTCGGAGAGGCGCCACCGCTGGGCGTTCAGGGGCCTTTGACGGCGCGCGTGGAAATCGATGATATCACGCTGGTCCGGGTGCCCGTTCTGGCCCGTATCCTGGCGGCTGGCTCGTTCGAGGGTATGGCGGCCCTGCTGAACGGTGAGGGCATCCGGTTTGAAACCATCACCGGTGACGTGATGTTCGAGGACGGGCTGTTCACCATTGGCGACAGCCAGGCGACGGGCAGCTCCCTGGGCGTGACCGCAGCCGGCACGATCGATTTCGAGGGACGCAGCGCCGCCATCGATGGCAATCTGGCACCGTCCTATGCGGTCAATTCCTTTTTCGGGCAATTACCGGTTATCGGCGAATTGCTGATCTCCCGGCCGGGCGAAGGTGTCGTGGGCATTACCTATTCGGTCGAAGGCCCGTTCGACAGCC
>JAYZXG010000254.1:0-8546 GCA_036141435.1 Pseudomonadota bacterium
ATTGCGCTGGGCGATGACCAGGGCCTGGTGAAGACGATTTTCGACAAGAAGACGGGCGAACTTCTCGGTGCGCACATGATCGGTGCGGAAGTCACGGAGATGATCCAGGGCTATGTCGTCGCGCGCCAGCTGGAAACAACCGAGCAGGACCTGATGCACACGGTGTTCCCGCATCCGACCCTGTCGGAAATGATGCATGAGAGTGTGCTCGACGCCTATGACAAGGTGATTCACATGTAGGATGCGGGCAGGGGGACGCGAAAAATCACGTTCCCTGCATCCAAACGCGTTGTCCGATGCATCATAGGGTCAAAATGCACGACCCTGCGGAGGACGACATGTTGCGCAATCTGATGATTATCTCGGTTTCGGCCCTTGCCGTTTCCGCCTGTACCTATTCCAGCCATGGCCCTGAGGACCACCGGTCGGTGGAATCCGCGGGACTGGTCTCCTCCCGCAATGTCGACGTGACCGGCGATGCCGAGTTTGCGGGCATGATTGTCCGGGCCGATGGTGAAATTGACGGCGACCTGGATGTTGCCGGCGCAACGGTGCGATCCAATGCCGATGTGGGCGGCGACCTGTCTGCGGCCGGTGCGCGTCTGCGCTTCACGGGCAGTGTGGCCGGAGATGCGGAGATTGCCGCGGCCACGGCCGATGTCGATGCGCTCATCCAGGGACACACGGAAATCGCCGCGGCGCGCCTTCGCCTTGATGGCGAGATGCGCGGCCCGGTCGAAATCGCCGCCGCCCGGGCCAATATCCGCGGCCGCTATCTGGAAAACTTCGATTTCCAGGGCGAGGGGCGTAACAAGAGCGGTGACCTGACCCTGGCCGGCGAGTTTCTCGGCGGCGGCGCAATCTGTGCGACCGAGATCGAGATCACTTCATCGGCCCGCTTTGAAGGCCAGTTCGTCTTTGCATCCGACACCCGCCCGGACGGCATGCCCAGCAGTGCCGAGTTCATCGACCTGGACGGGCGCGACTGTGACCGCTTCATCCGGAATCAGGCCCGCAACCGCGGCTAACACCAGATGACAGGACAAGAAAAAGGCCCGGAAGCCCGGGCCTTTTTTTTATTTCGCAGGTTCCGGCTCCACCTTGGTGACCGGAGGTTCCGCCATGGCTTCATTCACCATGGCCTGGACCCGGCCATAATTGGTTTTGCCCGTCCCCAGGACCGGAATTTCGTCAACAATGACAATCTTCTTGGGAACGGCCAGCTCAGTGACGCCGTGATTCTTCGCGAAGGCGACGAAATCTGCCCGACCGGCATTCTTGTAAGTCGTCAGCAGGATGATCTGCTCACCCTTGCGCTTGTCGGGAATGGCTGCTGCCGCGTGCATGCTGTCCGGCCATAGCGAAGTGGCGCAATTCTCGACCACTGCGAGCGAGACCATCTCGCCGCCAAGCTTGGCAAACCGCTTCACCCGGCCGCGGATGCGCAGGAAGCCCTGCTTGTCGATGGCCACGATGTCGCCGGTGTCATGCCACCCGTCAGACGGCTCTTCCAGCACCAGCGGCGCTGACGGTCGAATGTAACCACGCATGATGTTGGGCCCGGCAATGTGCAATTGCCCGCCATCATCAATGCCGTTGACCGGGATCAGCTTGGCCTTCGTGCCGGGAAGCAGGCGGCCGACTGTGCCGGGCTTGTTGGCATCGGGCTGATTGACGGCCAGCACCGGCGCAGCCTCGGTCAGGCCATATCCCTCAACGATGTCGACCTCGAACTTGTCCTTGAGCATGGTCCGCGTCTCGTCCTTGACGCGCTCCGCACCGCACACCGCCATCCGCAGGCTCGACAAGTCGGACTTGTCTGCCGCGCGGGCGTACTGGTTGATGAAGGTATCGGTCGCGAACAGGATCGTCGCACCGGTCTCCGCAACCCGCTTGACGATCGTCTTGGCCTGCAGGGGCGTGGGGTGACAGATTGCCGGGATACCGAGATTGATCGGCAGCAGGACACCGCCCGTCAGGCCGAAACTGTGGAAGGTCGGCATCGGATTGAACAGCACATCGGTCGGCAGCAGGGTGATGTGATCGCGAACCTGTTCGACATTAGCCAGCAGGTTGGCATGGCTCAGCACAACGCCCTTGGGCTGGCCTTCGGTTCCGGATGTAAACAGATAAACCGCCGCTTCATCCGGGTCCGGCCAGGCACGCAAAGCCCAGGGAGCGATCGTGCCGACAGCCGCCGCGATCTTGTCCTTGAGCGACAGGTTTTCGCGCACATCCTCGAGATAGACCATCTCGTGATCCACCGCGAGCGCCTGTTCAAGCTCCTGCAGCTCGCCCAGCTCGATGAACCGGTGAGCCGTGACGATGCGCTTGCACTTGCTGGCAACGCAGGCCGCCTTGATGGCTGATTCGCCGGCCGTGAAATTGAGCATCGCGGGGACGCGGCCATAGGCAGACACGGCAAAGATGGAAACGATTGCCCCGACGCCCGTCGGCAGCAGGATTGCGACAGCCTCGCCCTTTTCCGTGCCGGCCTTGAGGGCATGTCCAAGTGCGAAGGCCGCCTGGACCAACTCGTTATAGGTCAGTTCGCGTCCATCAGCGTCGACAGCAGCGACTTTCTTGCCGCCATAGCGACTGCGCGACTGGAGCAGACCTTCGAAAATCGATTTGCGGATGCGATTCTCGTCGAAGTTCGCACCTTCATAAATGGTTTCAGCTGGCTCTTCGATTGCCGTCGCAATCGGCTCGCCAGCGGCAGGGCTCACCGCCATACAATCCTCCCGGATGTCCGCCATTCTAATGTTTTAGCGGCACACTTTTGATTACGGGATATTACCGCTAACGCCGGGCGAGGGAAGACCTGAACGGTATTCCGATTTCGAGCCTCTGGTGGATTTCGTCGGAAAACATTAAAAATTTATCGTTTATCAAAAAACTTCTTGATATCGTTTTTCGATAATGTATCTTCCCGTTGAACGCTGGGGAGCGTCTAGAACAGCGCAGCATGGGCTGCGACACTAGGAGAACATGATGCGTAAAGCCCTGATCGCGACCACATCCATTCTGGGAGCGACCCTTCTTTCCGGATGTGTGATCGTTGTCGGCGATGATGACGCCAAGCTCCACTACGGAGCCGAAACGCGCCTTGACGGCTATCTCGTCCTGGATCGTGACGGCGATTTCAGCCGTATCGGTGGTGACATCGATCTTCGCGGCCAGCTTGGCGGCGACCTCAACCTGGTCAGTGGTGATGTCACAACCGACGACCTCCAGGTCGGCGGCGCGGTCTCTATCGCAGCCGGTGACGTCGATTTTTCCGGCCGTGTTTCCGAAGATGTCTCGATTGCCGGTGGCGATGTGAACTTTACCGGTGTCGGTGAGGAAGACGTCGATATTGCCGCCGGTGATCTGTTTGTCTCCGGCAGCGTGGGTCGCGACGGCTCCTTTGCAGCCGGCGAGATGCTGATCGAGGCGGCGATCGGGCGTGATCTGAATGCCCATGCCGATCACATGATCATCCGCAGCACTGTGGACGGTGAGGTCGAACTGGTTGCAGCCAAGGAGATTCGCCGACGTCGCCGAGGGGATGCCGAGCATGGCCTCATCGTCATGGGCGGAGACTTCCGCGAAGGCGGTGATGTCTGCGGTATCACCATTGAATTCGAGCCGGGTGCAGCGATCGGTGCGCCGATGACGATCTGGGCGCAGACACAACCTGACCTGTCCGGCGTGCGTGGCAGCTCGAACATTTCCTACATTCCCCGTGATGGCGTCGATTGTGACGACCTGATCGAGGGCTGATCTATCCAGAACCTGTCTGCCGGGGGGCACAGGGAGCGAGACTCATGAACCTTAAAACCATTCTGACGGCCGGGGGGCTGGCCGTTCTTGCACTCGGCGCCAGCGCCCAGGCCCAGGTCATCGGCGGTGACCTGAATATCGATGGCTCACGCAATGACGTGACCTTCTTCGGAGGTGAAATGCGTGTCACCGGAGAGGTCGACGGCGATATCTTTGCCGTGGCCGGAGACGGCGAGATCGACGCCACCGTCGCGGGCGATGTCGAGATTTTCGGGGGCGACTTCGAAATCCGGGGCCAGGTCCGCGGCAGTATCGATATTGCCGGAGGCGATCTGACCATCGAGGCGGCCGTGGATGAAAGCCTCAATGCGGCGGGCGGCAGCCTCTCGATCAGCGGGTCCATTGGTGATGAGCTCAATGCGGCCGGCGGCAGTGTCGAGGTGTCCAGCCAGATTACCGACGAAGCCAATCTCGCCGGCGGCTATGTCCGTCTGACTCAACAAAGCTCAGTCGGGGGCGCCGCGGAAATCGTGGGGGGAGAAATCCGCCTGGAGGGCCGCATGGAAGGCCGTGTCTCCGTTGAGGGCGAAGACGTCATCCTGTCCGGTCGTTTCCTGGACGAGGTCGAGATCCTGGCCGAGGATGTCCGTATCGCTGCAGGCGCAGAATTTGCCGCGCCGCTGGTGGTCCGGGGGCCGAATGAGCCGGTCGTGGAATCCGGGGCAAGCATCGCCAATCTTGACTACCGCGAGGAGTGGTTCAATTTCGGCGCCCGCAACTGGGATGATATCGACATCCACATTGATGGGCCGTGGAAAGTCATCGGAGCTCCGTTCGAGTTTCTCGGCGGTGCATTTGTCGGCAGCGCCTTCCTGCTTGGCCTGATTGCGGTGCTGATGGCTCCGTCCGGTGTCAGCAGCGTGGCGCGCACCTTCCGCAGCCGCCCGGTGAGCTCGGGACTGATCGGTTTCATCACCTTCGCCATGTCGCCCGTGATCATGGTCATGCTGACCGTATTGCTGGCGATAACGGTGATCGGCGTCTTCCTGATCCCCCTGATCTGGATGTTGTATCCGGTGGTGCTTTTCCTCGCCTTTGCCTTCGGTGGCATCGCGGTGGGAGACCTGATCTTCAATCGCACCCGGCCGAATGCAGGCCTGGGCCTGGCCATGCGGGCCGCATCCCTGCTGATCGTCCTGGTCGCCGTGGTTGTTCTCGGGGCTGTTCCAGGTCTGGGTGCAACATCGGGCCTGATCGTCATGTGTATCGGTCTGGGGGCCTGGATCCTGTCCTTCGGGAACAAGCAGGCGCACCGTGAAAGCGGTGATTCAGAGCCACCGCGTCGCGATCCAGAGCCTGATCTCGATGCCGAGGCCGAGCCCGCATAATCAAAGATGACAATTCAGTCAGGTGGGCTAGTGCCCACCTGACTGACCGAGTACGCTCCGCGCCCAAGGGAACAAGCCTGATCACAGACAGGGCGAGGGGAAATGCGTTCTTTATCCATTATTGCACTGGCGGCATCCGTCGTGAGCTTCAGCCTCGCGGACGCGCAGCCGATTCGTCAGACCTCCAGCGATTGGCGCGATGCCTTCCGCCAGCTCGAGGATGAAGACTGGCCATCGCCAAACCGCGAGCGCCGCGCGACCGGTGCGCCGGGACCGGACTACTGGCAACAGGATGTCGATTACGACATCGATGTTCATCTCAACGAGAGAACGGACATCCTGACGGCGACCGAAACCGTCACGTATACCAATAATGCGCCGGATACGCTGGACTTCCTCTGGTTCCTGCTCGACCAGAACCGCTTCCGCCCCGACAGCATGGCTAACGTCACCGCGACTGCCGGTAATGGTGCACCGGAAGGCACATCCGCCTATCGCATGCGCCGTCACCAGATGATCGAAGACAACGGCTACGGGTTCAACATCACGGCCGTGACCGATGCCAGTGGCGAGGCGATGGACTACACCATCGTGGATACGCTGATGCGCATCGACCTCGCAGATGCACTGGAAACCGGCGATAGCGTCACCTTCACCATCGAGTGGAATTACCGCCTGATCGAAGCGCTTCGTGTCGGCGGACGTGCCGGCAAGGAATGTTTCGAAGAGACCGAGGATACGGGTGCAGACTGTATCTTCCAGGTCGCGCAATGGTTTCCGCGGGCGGCCGTCTTCTCCGATTATGAGGGCTGGCACAACAAGGTGTTCCTCGGCGCCGGCGAGTTCGGTCTCGAATTCGGCGACTACAACGTCTCCATCACCGTGCCGCAGGACTTTATCGTTGCCGCTACGGGTGAGCTGACCAATGGCGATGATGTCCTGACCCAGGCGCAGCGTGACCGCCTGGAAGAGGCGCGCACCGCCGATGAGCCGGTCTTCATCGTGACACCGGCCGAAGCGCGCGCAAACGAGCGCCGGGGCACCCGCTCTGAAGCGACGTGGGAATTCTTTGCGGCCAATGTCCGCGATTTCGCCTTCGCGGCCTCGCGCAAATTCATCTGGGACGCCCAGGGAATTGAACAGGACGGAGAGGGCGAGGCGCCTGACCTGGTCATGGCCATGTCCTTCTATCCCAATGAGAGCGAACCGCTCTGGTCGACTTTCTCGACCCGCGCCGTTGAGCACACGCTGAACGTCTATAATGAGTTTGCCTTCCCATACCCGTACCCGACCGCCCAATCAGTGGCCGGACCGGTTGGCGGCATGGAATACCCGATGATCACCTTTAACGGCGGCACCTATGGTCGCCCCGTTGCCGATGATGACGGTAACCTGACCTATTCGCGCCGCGCGCGTAACGGCCTGATCGGTGTGATCATCCACGAGATTGGCCACATCTACTTTCCGATGATCGTCAACTCCGACGAACGTCAGTGGACCTGGATGGATGAGGGCCTCAACTCCTTCCTGGAATACCAGGCGGAACGCCAGTGGGAAGAAGACTGGTTTGCCCGTCGTGGCGACCCGCATTCCGCTGTGACCTACATGACGTCGTCCAACCAGATGCCGATCATGACGCAGTCGGATTCCATTCGTCAGTTCGGCTGGAATGCATATGGCAAGCCGACCGTCGCGCTCAACATCCTGCGCGAGACGATCATGGGTCGCGAGCTGTTTGACGAGGCCTTCCGCACCTATTCACGTCGCTGGCGGTTCAAGCGTCCGACGCCGTATGATTTCTTCCGGACCATGGAAGAGGTCTCCGGCATGGACCTGGACTGGTTCTGGCGCGGATGGTTCTACTCCACCGACCATGTCGATATCTCCATCGACAACGTCACCGAGGGTACGTTCAACACCCAGGACCCGGAAATCGAGAATGCGCGCGAGCGTGCGCTTGACGCCGAGCGCGGTGAAAGCCGCACCCAGGCGCACAACATCGCCGAAGGCATCCGCTTCTACTCGGACGACAATCCGGAAGTGGTCGACTTCTACTCCACGCGTGACCGTCACACCGTGACCAATCGTGAGCGTGAAGCCTATGAGCGTTTCCGCGACGGGCTGGAAGACTATGAGCGCGAGATCCTCGATAGCGGTGACCGCATCTACTATATCGAGCTGTCCAACCAGGGCGGGCTGGTCATGCCGGTCATCCTGGAGTTCACCTTCGCCAATGGCGAAACGGAACTGGTCCGGATCCCGGCAGAGGTCTGGCGCTATGACCCGGCCAACATCACCTGGTCCTATATCACTGACCGCCAGGTGGTCTCCGTCGAGCTGGATCCGTTGTATGAAACCGCTGACGCCGATCGCACGGACAATCATTATCCGCCGCGCATCGAACCGACCCGGCTGGAACTCTATCGCTCCGGTCAGGGCTCCAGCTCAAACATGATGAGCGATCTCGACCGCCGCGTGACACGCGACAGTATCGAGGCCCGAGACGAATAGACAAAAAGCCCGGCTCAATCGAGCCGGGCTTTATCTTTGCGGGGGTCTGGATTACCGGGCCGTACGCGCAGCGATCCAGTCTGATATCAATCCGAGCGTCTCGGGATCGAAAGTGATCTCGATCTGGGCGTATTCCGCAATCGTCCCGGTTTGAGCCGGTTGGAACATGTGATTGAGCCCGTCCAGTTCCAGAATGGTGGCATCGGGATTGTCGGCAAGACCGCGCCGCAGACCGGCAAGGTTGGAGGGGGCTGGCACCTGAAGATCCAGCGACCCGATCAGCGCCAGCACTGGCTGGTCAACCGCCTGCAGGTAGGGGATCGGGTCATGATTGAGAAACTGCACATACCAGTCGCGCGTGATCTGAACGAGGAAGAGCTCTTTCTGGTCTGCCGGCACGCCCAGGCGGGCCATGAACTCATCAGTCAGCATGGGCGTGATCCGCGCGCGCACATCAGCGCCGTCCTGCGCCTGCGCGGCTTCTGCCGTCATGATCTCGAGCGCCTCGACCATCGCTTCGATGTCCTCGGCGCTGCCCCCCGCGGCACCGGCGATCAGCGCGGACTGTTCCAGCACGATTTGCCGTCCGGTGGTGCCCGGGCCGGCCAACAGGACGAGGAAGTCCGGTGCGTCGAGCTCAGCTGCCATGATGGGCGCGATCAGTCCGCCTTCGCTGTGCCCGATAACGCCAACCTGGTTGGGGTCGATGCCGGGCTGGGCACGTAACCAGCGCAGCACAGCCATCGCATCGCTGGCAAAGTCCCGCGATGTGCCGGTGGCGAAATCACCGGTGGAGTCGGCAAAGCCACGATCGTCATATCGCAGCACAGCGACACCCTGACGCGACAGGTGGTCGGCCAGCACCGCGAACGGTCGGTGTTC
>JAYZXG010000255.1:0-8546 GCA_036141435.1 Pseudomonadota bacterium
CCCGCTGGTCCTGCTGGCGATCGGCGCGGTGTTTGCCGGTGCCTTCTTCAAGGACAGCTTCGTGGGCAAGGACGCCTTCGCCTACTGGGGTGACAGTCTTCCTGCCGGCCCGTATGCCGAGGGCAATTACCCCGAATACGCCGAAGCCTACGCATCGGGTGGTTATGGCGGTGACGCCCATGCCGCGGAAGATCACGGTGCAGCGGCTGCCGATGACCACGCAGCGGATACCCACGCCGATGCCGGTCATGGCGATGCGGCGCACGGCGATGAGGCGCATGGCGATGATGGACATCACGGCCACCATCCGCCCACCTGGGTGCTGTGGGCGCCGTTTATCGTGACCTGGCTTGGTTTCGGATTGGCCTGGTGGTTCTACGTCACCAAGGAAGGCCTGGGGGCCCGTATCGCGGCCAATGGCGGTCCGGTCCACGCCTTCCTGTCGAACAAGTGGTATTTCGACGAGATCTACAACTTCGTGTTCGTCAAGGGCTCGAAGGCGCTGGGTGACCTGTTCTGGAAAGTGGGTGATGTCCGCATCATCGACGGTTTCGGACCCAACGGCTTTGCTGCGACGGCCATGGCCACGGCACGCCGTGTTGCCAAGGCCCAGTCCGGTTTCTTGTATCACTACGCATTTGTCATGCTGATCGGCGTACTGGGCTTCACGCTCTGGATCGTCGCCGGCGCAGGAGGCAACTAGAATGTTCGGCGAGATCGAATCCCTGCTTACCGTTCTCACCTTCGTTCCGACCCTCGGAGCGCTGGTGATTGCCGTTCTGCGTTTCACGACCCGGCCTGAAAACCAGGACATCACGGATCGCAATTCCCGCGCCGTGGCGTTCTGGACGACCATCATCACCTTCGGCATTTCCTGCCTGATGCTGTGGGAGTTCGACCCGTCGATCTCCGGCTTCCAGATGATCCACGAGGTCACCTGGCTCGAGCAGATCGGACTGGGTTATCGCATGGGCGTTGACGGCATCTCCGTGCTGTTCGTCATGCTGACGACCTTCCTGATGCCGATCTGTATCCTGGCCTCCGGTGCGATCAAGAACCGTGTTGCGGACTACATGATTGCCTTCCTGCTGCTGGAAACGCTGATGATCGGCGTCTTCACGGCACTGGACCTGGTCCTGTTCTACATCTTCTTTGAAGGTGGCCTGATCCCGATGTTCATCATCATCGGCGTATGGGGCGGCCAGAACCGTGTCTATGCGGCGTTCAAATTCTTCCTCTACACGCTGTTCGGCTCGGTCCTGATGCTGGTCGCGATGATCTTCATGTTCCTGGAAGCAGGCACGACGAACATCATCACGCTGCTGGATCACCCGTTCGATATCGACGTCCAGAACTGGTTGTGGCTGGCCTTCTTCGCGTCCTTCGCGGTGAAGATGCCGATGTGGCCGGTTCATACCTGGCTGCCGGACGCGCACGTTCAGGCGCCCACGGCCGGGTCTGTAATCCTGGCGGGCGTGCTGCTGAAGATGGGCGGCTATGGCTTCCTGCGCTTCTCGCTGCCGATGTTCCCCAATGCGAGCGATTATTTCGCGCCGCTGGTGTTTGCCCTGTCGATTATCGCCATCATCTATACCTCGCTGGTGGCGTTCCGGCAGACCGATATCAAGAAGCTGATTGCCTATTCCTCGGTCGCGCACATGGGCTTCGTGACCATGGGGCTGTTCGCGATGAACGAAACCGGTGTCCAGGGTGCCATCTTCCAGATGATTTCCCACGGCTTCATCTCCGGTGCGCTCTTCCTGTGTGTCGGCGTCATCTATGACCGCATGCACACCCGGGAAATCGCCTTTTATGGCGGGCTGGTGCATCGCATGCCGGTCTATGCGGCGATCTTTGCGCTCTTCACTATGGCCAATGTCGGTCTGCCCGGCACGTCGGGCTTTGTCGGCGAGATCATGACCATGGTCGGCGCCTACCAGGTCAGCTGGTGGATCGCGACGGGTGCAGCCGCGGGCGTTATCCTGTCGGCCATGTACATGCTGACCGTCTATCGCAATGTCGTGTTCGGCGAGATGACCAATCCCAAGCTGGAAACCATCACCGATGTCGACATGAAGGAAGCCGGCATGCTTGGCATCCTCGCGATTGCGACGCTGGTCCTGGGTGTGTCGTCCACGCTGGTCACCGATGTGACAGCCGCGTCGGTCTACAATCTGATTTCTAACTACCAAGCGGCACTTGAAGCCGCAGCAGCCCAGTAAGAGGGGCTTGATATGACAGCGGACATGCTCTCCCAGGAAATCTCGCTTCTCCTTCCGGAGATCCTGCTGGCCGGTGGCGCCATGGTCTTGTTGATGCTCGGCGTCTTCATGGAAGGCGAACGGGCGACGCGCCTGGTCTATACGCTCTCCATCCTGGCCCTGATCGGTGCGGCTCTGCTTGCCCTGTTCGGCACGGGCGGAGAGGGCACGGCCTTCGGTGGCGCCTTTGTCTTCGACCCGCTGGCGAAATTCTCCAAGGTTGCGATCGCGCTGGTCGCGGCGCTGACCCTGACCCTGGCCTTGCCCTATCTGGACATGGAAAAGCTGCTCAAGATCGAATATCCGATCCTGGCCATCCTGGCGGCGACGGGCATGGGCATGATGGTGTCGGCCAATGACCTGATCTCCATGTATATGGGTATCGAGCTGCAATCGCTGGCGCTCTACGTGCTGGCGGCGTTCAACCGCGACAGCCTGCGGGCCTCGGAAGCCGGTCTCAAGTATTTCGTGCTCGGCGCGCTGTCGTCCGGCCTGCTGCTTTACGGCGCATCGCTGGTCTATGGTTTCACCGGCGCGACCGGATTCGAGGAAATTGCCCAGGCGGTTGCGGCCGGCCCGACGGTTGGCCTGACCTTTGGCCTGGTCTTCGTGATCTGTGGCCTGGCCTTCAAGGTCTCTGCCGCACCCTTCCACATGTGGACCCCGGACGTTTACGAAGGCGCACCGACCCCGGTTACGGCCTTCTTTGCCACCGCACCGAAGTTCGCTGCCATCGTGCTGTTGGCGCGGATCCTGGTCGAGCCGTTCGGCGGCATGATCGATCAGTGGCGTGATGTGGTCTGGATGATTGCTGCCCTGTCCATGGGCGTGGGTGCGTTCGGCGCCCTGACGCAGACCAATATCAAGCGTCTTTTGGCCTATTCCTCGATTTCCAACATGGGGTATGCGCTGGTCGCGGTTGCATCAGGCAGCCAGACGGGCCTGTGGGCTCTGCTGGTCTTCATGTCGCTGTACATGGTCGGTGTTGTCGGCGCCTTTGGCGCTGTCCTGTCCATGCGCACCAAGGAAGGCATGGTCGAGAATATCTCCGACCTGGCCGGTCTGGCCCAGCGCAATCCGGGCCTTGGCTGGTCCATCACGGCGCTGATGTTCTCGATCGGTGGTCTGCCCTTCATGGTCGGCTTCTTCGGCAAGTTCTTCGTGATCTATTCCGCTGTTCAGGCGGATCTGATCATCCTGTCGGTGCTCGCCGTGCTCTTCTCCGTCGTGTCCGCCGCGTACTATCTGCGCGTGGTCAAGGTGATGTGGTTCGACAGTTCCGACATCGAGTTTGTCCCGTCCGCGATGAGCATTTACTGGGTCACGCGCATGGCGGGCCTGGCCACGGTCCTGCTGCTGCCGGTCCTGGGCTGGCTGGTCTATCGCGCCTTCAGCGTCGGACTGGCGACCTTCTGATTTGACCGGGCTTGCAACCCGCCTCGAATGGCTTGACGAAACCGCTTCCACCAATTCGGAAGTGCGTGAGCGTGCCGAGGCGGGGGAGCGTGGTCCGCTGTGGATAGCGACCCGGCGCCAGACGGCGGGTCGCGGCCGGCGTGGGCGATCCTGGTCCGGGCTCGACGGCAATCTCTTCACCACCGGTCTGTACACGCTGGCGGACGACCCGCAGCGCGCGGCCCAGCTCTCCTTTATCGCCGCCCTGGCAGTGGGAGACCTGTGCGATCAGGCCGGTGCGGAGTTTTCCAACACCAAGCTGAAATGGCCCAATGATGTCCTGATCAATGGGCGCAAGGTTGCGGGAATCCTGCTGGAAAGTGGCAAGGCGCCGGGCGGTGGTCTGTGGCTGGCCGTGGGGATCGGCGTCAATCTGATGGCCTCGCCCCGGGATGTCGAGCGCCCCGCCACCAGCCTCGCAGAGATCGGTGTGCCGCTGGACCGCGAGCGTGCGCTGGAGATCCTGTCAGCGGCCTTTGATCGATACTTCGCCGTGTGGTTTCGCGAGGGGTTCGGTCCCATTCGGGATCGCTGGCTGGTGCGGGCCTATGGGCTGGGGGATCGCTGTCAGGCGCGGCTGAATGACGAGACCGTGACTGGTATCTTTGCGGATCTGGGGCCTGATGGTTCACTGCGCCTCGACTTGGCGCAGGGCGAGCGGAGATTTATCTCTGCCGGTGAAGTCTTTTTCCCGGAAAGCTGATCGGGGCGGGATGAAAGGATAAGGCATGCTGCTGGTTATCGATTGCGGCAATACCAATACGCTGTTCGCCATCCATGATGGCGAGGACTGGAAGGCGCACTGGCGCGCCGGTACGGATTCGACGCGCACGGCTGACGAGCATGCTGTGTGGCTGTCGCAACTGATGGCCCTGCAAGGCTTCAAGCTGTCCGATGTTGAAGGCTGTGTGATCTCTACCGTGGTGCCCCAGGCGCTGTTTAACCTGCGCAATCTCTCTCGCCGCTATTTCGATTGCGAGCCGATGATTGTCGGCGAGAGCGGGATCAATCTGGATATCGAGGTGCGGCTCGAGCGTCCCCAGGACGCCGGTGCCGATCGCCTGGTCAATGCGCTGGGCGCCCGCGCCAAGTATTCCGGCGCCATGATCATCATCGACAGCGGCACGGCGACGACTTTCGACGTGATCTCCCATGACGGTGCGTTCGAGGGCGGCATCATCGCCCCGGGCATCAACCTCTCCATGCAGGCGCTGCATGCGGCTGCAGCCAAACTGCCCCGCGTGGCCATCGCCAAACCTCAGCGCGTGATGGGGCGGGATACGGTCTCGGCCATGCAGTCCGGCGTGTTCTGGGGATATATCGACCTGATCGACGGACTGGTGGACCGGCTCAAGACAGAGTACGCACAGCCCATGACGGTGATCGCCACGGGTGGTGTCGTCAGCCTGTTCGACGGCGCCTCGCGCACGATCGAACATTACGACCCGGACCTGACCATCCGGGGATTGCTTGAAGTCTGGAAACTGAACGGGGGCGCCGCGTGAGCGACAGCGTCTATTTCCTGCCGCTCGGCGGGTCTGATGAAATCGGAATGAATCTGAACCTCTATGGCTATGGCCCGGAGGAGAAACGCAAATGGGTGATCGTCGATTGCGGCGTGACCTTTGGCGATTTGTCGACGCCCGGCGTCGACTTGATCATGCCCGATCCGATCTTTATCGAGGAGCGCGCCGACGACCTGGTCGGCATGGTGCTGACGCATGCGCATGAGGACCATATGGGCGCGGTGGCGCAATTGTGGAAACGCCTGCGCTGTCCGATCTATGCGACGCCGTTCACGGCCTATCTGGTGCGCGATCGCCTCGCCGAACATGGCCTGCTGGACGAGGTCGAACTGCACGAGATCAGCCTCGACAGCCGGTTCGAGCTGGGCCCGTTCGATATCCAGCTGGTCACGCTGACCCACTCCATTCCCGAACCCAATGGCCTCGCCATCCGAACGCCGGCCGGTCTGATCCTGCATACCGGTGACTGGAAGATCGACCCCGATCCGCTGATCGGCGAGGAAACCGACAGCGCGGCGCTGGAAGCCATGGGCGAGGAGGGCGTGCTGGCCATGGTGTGCGACAGCACCAATGTCTTCTCGGCCGGTGAGAGCGGCTCCGAAGCCGGGGTCAGGGACGCGTTGATCGAGGTCGTCAGCGAACTCAAGGGCAAGGTCGCGATCGCCGCCTTCGCCTCCAATGTCGCGCGCCTGCAATCGGCCATCGAGGCCGCCGAAGCCAATGGCCGCCGCGTCTGCCTGGTGGGCCGCTCCATGCACCGCATGACATCCGCGGCCAAGTCCGTGGGACTGCTCCAGCATGTCCAGGATTTCGTCACCGAGGAAGAGGCCGGCTTTTTCCCGGACGACAAGATCCTCTATCTCTGCACCGGTTCCCAGGGCGAGCCGCGGGCGGCGCTGTCGCGGATCGCGGACGGCAATCATCGCAATGTGACACTGGGGCCGGGCAGTACGGTCATTTTCTCCAGCCGCGTCATTCCGGGCAATGAGCTGGGGATCTTCAATCTCCAGAACCAGCTGGCCGAGCGCGGTGTGCATATCATCACCGAGAAGGAACGCCCGATCCACGTCTCCGGCCATCCCTGCCGCGACGAGCTGGCGCAGATGTATGCCTGGGCCAAGCCGAAAGTGGCGATCCCGGTGCATGGCGAACGGCGCCATCTGCTCGAACACGCCGATTTCGCCAAGTCCCTCCAGGTTCCCCATGCCATCACCGTACGCAATGGCGACATGGTCGAGCTGCGTGCGGATGGCAGTGGTGCCGTGGTCGATGAGGTCCCTGCCGGGCGTCTGCATCTGGATGGTGCCTTCCTGACACCGGCCAATGCCAATTCCATGCGTGAACGCCGCCGCCTGTCTTTCGCGGGCATGATCGCGGTCTCGCTGGCCGTGGACGAGCAGGGCCGGCTGGTGGGCGGGCCTGATGTGCGCGCGTCCGGCGTTGCGGAGGACGAGAAAATGCCCATCGAGGCCATTCTCGACCAGCTCGCTGATGTGGCCGAACAGCGCTTTGACAGCCTGGGCCGTCGCGCCCGCAAGGATCCCGATGCGATCGAGGAAGAAATCCGCCTGGCCGTGCGCCGCGAAATCAATGCCATCTGGGGCAAGAAGCCACAGGTCGAAGTGATGGTTCTGCCCGTATAAGGCGGGAAAGAAGGAGAGTTTTGGATGAAGATCGGACGTCTCAACCATGTCGGTGTCGCGGTTCCGGACATCGAGGCCGCCAAGCAGACCTATGCCGAGCTCTATGGCGCCACCGATGCCACGGAGACCAAGGACTTCCCGCAACTGGGTGTACGCGTCGCCTTCGTGCACCTGGACAATTCCGAGATCGAGCTGCTCTCGCCGCTGGGAGATGACAGCCCGGTGCACAAATTCCTCGAGCGCAATCCCAAGGGCGGCCAGCACCATTTGTGTTTTGAGGTCAAGGACATCATCGAGGCGCGTGATGCGATGGTTGAGCGCGGCGCGACGGTATTGGGCACCGGTGAACCCTATCTGGGCGCCCACGGTGTGCCGGTGATCTTCATCCACCCGAAAAACTCCAACGGCCAGCTGATCGAGCTGATGCAGGAGCCGTCCTGATGAACCGCTATCTCCAGATCGCCCCCGTCGCCATCGCCGGCCTGTTGTGGCTGTCGCGGATTTTCCTGCGTGATGATGGTGTGGGCCTGGTCAACGGGCTGGTGGTCTTCCTGATCACCTGGTGGCTGGTCCTGTTCATGACCCTGCCGGTCGGCGTGCGTTCGCAACAGGAAACCGGGGAGGTGATCGAGGGCTCGGAGCCGGGTGCACCGATGGCACCGATGCTGGCCAAGAAGGCCTGGTGGACAACGGTCATCACCTCGATCGTCTGGATCGTCTATTTCCTTATCGCGGTCAGCGGCGTGATCGATGAATTCCTGCCGCGCGATGGCAGCTGGGGCTAGGTGATGAGCCTGCTCGCCCTGATCCTCAGCCTGGGGCTGGCCGAGAGCCAGCCAGCGCCGACGCGCGAGGGGATTCTGATCTGGGCTGACCTGTCCGGCGAAACGCCCGTGATCGAGGCCTATGGCGAGCGCAGCTATTTTGAAAGCGATGTCACCACCGCGCCCGGATCGCACCAGTTGTGGACCTTCTATAACTGCCGCCAGCGTGAGATGGGCCGGACCCGGGTCTGGGACCCGCGCTGGGTCGGCGGCGGTCATGCCTTTGTCGGTGAAGATGGCGAGCTGGGTGAACGTATCCCGGGCCGGCTCGATGACCGGCCGGTCGAAGGCGAGGCCATTGCTCCGCGCGGAGCGGCCTATTTCACCATCAGCCTGGATGTGTCAGAGGCACATCCCGAAGGCGCCGTGCTTGGCCCCTTCGCGCTCCCACTCGAGGTCTTTCCCTGCGCCGGTCTGCCCACACCAGACTTCCAGCCCGAACCGAAAGGGAATTAGGACATGCCCCACGCCATCGTTGAATTTTCCCCGCTCAGCGAAATCGGGATCAGCGAGGCCGATCTTCTGGACGCTGTCTTTGACGGCATGCAGGCCAGCGGGCTGTTTGGCACCGAAGACATCAAGGTCCGCTCCCACCCGGCCTCGATGACCCGCAATGGCTCGGACAATTTCTCCTTCATCCACATCCAGCTCCGCATCATGCCCGGCCGCACGGTCGAACAAAAAGCCGATCTGAGCGAAGGGGTGAGGGCGATTGTGTGTTCGATGTCAGGGCAAGCGCGCTCGACCTGTGTGGAAGTGGTGGATATCGACCGCGCGGTCTACGCGAAAACGGCGGTGTAGAGCGCTCTCGCCGACGGCCCATTGTCACCAAAAGCC
>JAYZXG010000256.1:0-3114 GCA_036141435.1 Pseudomonadota bacterium
CGACCTCCCGTGAAATTATTGTCTTGTCGAACCATTTATCGACAGGATTCCGGCCCATGCAAGCACCTGAGACGCAAACAAAAACGGCGCCCCGATGGAGCGCCGTCACTTGTTCCGAACGAACAGGAATTACTCGGAATAGGACACCAGGGTCGCCGTACCGGAATTGCCTTCATTCGTCGTATAGGTCGTGGAGGAACCCACTTCCTGGCTCGCCTCGGCGAAGGTCACGCACAGGCCGCTGGACGCACAAAGCTGGTTGGTGCCTTCGTCCCAGGTGTAGGATTCCGGCGTGCTGCCGTTCACGGAAGCCGTGCCAGCCGTCGTGTCCAGTACGAGCGTGAAGCTCTCACCGGAACTACGTGTCAGCTCGATGACCATCTCGCCAGCAAAAGCCGGAGCCGCAGCGAGAAGCGCAACAGCGGCGCCTGCGATCAGTTTTTTCATAGTCTCTCTCCCCTTTTTGAGATCGTTTATCGACCAGAACGATCTGGTAGCGTAATCGTTAACAGCTCCATCTCAGGAGGCAATGCGAAATTCGCCCATCGCGGGAATTGATTCCATCAACCTCTCGTCAGAAATGCGGCGACCACATCATCAGATAGGCAGCGAAGACGCCAAAACCGGTGGCCAGGCCGCCCAGCAGCGTCACCCCAGCCATGCTCCACTTGAACGCGCCTGACGGGCTGTCAGCGGCCCATTGATACAGCGTCAACACGGCCAACGGCAGCAGGTAACAGGCAAAGGAGATGGCAATATCGGCCGGCCCGTCGAGCTGTCGGGAATTGCCCATCGGCCCCTGGTTCATCATGTACCACCCCATCAGGCAAATACGGAAAAACCAGACCCCATTGGCAACGATGAACAGCCGCATGGCCCAGCGCCGATGGATGTCGATCTTGCGCTTGACGGCGTAAAACAGGGTCAGGCCGGCGAAGACGACGATCAGGTGCGCATTGAAGCTGACACCCAGCGCCCCGATATCACTCAGCCGCACGCCCTGGGCCCAGGTCATGTAATACCCGCCGATCGCCAGGATCAGCGCGATCAGGATGAAACTGCGGCCTGTCCAGCGATGCAGCGCGGGGAAGCGTTTGCGCAAGGGCGGGGTCAGCTGCAGCGTGCCCCCGACAATCATCACCGTGGCGAGCAGAACATGGCTCAAAAACAGGATATTGCCGACGAAATCGCCATCGACATATCCGCTGATGAGTCCCCGGTCATTGATGGTCCCATAGTCGCCCGTCAGCGTTTTGCGGCCGTAATACATGGCGATGTAATAGACAAAGATCCACTGCCCGATCGTCGCGATCAGGAACCAGATGACACCCGCCGTCTTCAGCGCCTTGTGGGCGCTCGTTGCGGTGGGATCCGTAACTGCCGCTGCACTCATTTTACATTCCTCTTTTTTCAATCGACCGGACGTGCGGTCCGGCATGAGTCGAGAAATGACTGAAAAATCGGGGGTTCTCTCGCCGATTTGGAAATCGGCGAGTGTTTTTACAGGGGATTGAAACCCCGTCCGTCACCCTTGCAACGGCCGGGTGATTGCATGATTGTGCGCGACAGGAACGGAGCGGCTCATGTTATTGCTGGCAAATTCGATCAAACTGGCCGTCGCCAGTGGCTGTCTCGTGTGGATCCTTTGGGTCCTGCGTCGCGGGCGCTTCGGTGTGCTGGAAACCAGCTGGGGCGTGTTCTGCGCATCCATGGCACTGGTCCTGCTGCATGAAGTGTTTGGCGAGGTACTCGGGCGTTACGCCCTGCTTCTGGGCATGGCCGGCGGTGCGACCTGCAGTGTCTTCTACCTCTACGCCCGCGCCCTCTTCCGCCCGGATGCCCAAATCGGCTGGCCGCATCTCGTGCTGGTCGCAGGCATATTCCTGCCCTCGGTCATCAAGCGTGGCCTGTTATTCTTCGGTGAACCCGCCTGGATCGCGAGCAATGGTTTCGCGGCGATCGACGACACCCTGGGCAGTTTCCAGCTCCTGCTCAGCTCGACCGCCCTGCTGCTCAGCTTTGCTGAAGCCGGGCGCGGTTTCGAGATGACACGCGGACCGGAACGCCACCTCCGCCTCGCCTTCCTGGGTGCATTTGGTGTCTGCGTGACCGTTTGCATGGTTCTTCCCATTCGCGAAACATTGTCAGCGAACGCGGAGTATCTCGCTCAGTCCCTCTGCGCCATCAGCATTTTCTCCGTCGCCTCGATTGCCCTGGTCTTCCGCCTTCAGAACCCGCTGACCAAGACCGGCGAACGCCTGCTCGTGCGTCAGTCCGAAGCAACATCGAATGATGTTGCCCTGGGTCAGCGCATTGAAACCCTGTTCCGTGAAGACCGGATCCACCTGGATGCCGAGCTGAAGGTCGCTGATATTGCCCGCCGCCTGCGAGAGCCGGAATATCGGGTCAGCCGCGCGATCACGGCCGGACTGGGCCAGGCCAATTTCAACCGGCTGGCCAATCGTTACCGCATCGAGGACGCCTGCGCCGCACTCGCCGCCGACCCGGTCGGTGATCGCCCGATCCTGGACATCGCACTGGATTGCGGTTTCGGCTCGCTGGGACCGTTCAATCGTGCGTTCAAGGCGCAGACCGGATTGACGCCACGGCAGTACCGCAATCGACAGGCGTTCGACACGGCCGCTGCGATCAGCGCGGAGTAAGGCCTCCAAAACACCCCGTGTCACCTTCGTGACGTGTCCCGGTGCGGGCATCTTCGCCAGAATGACCCGGTTGAAACTCAGCTGAGACGATTGGGAGGGAGCTGGATATGGGGTTGAAATCCCTGCGACTGGAACGGGGTTGGTCACAGGCCGAACTCGCCGAGATCAGTGATCTCAGCGTGCGCACGATCCAGCGTATCGAGAAAGGCCACACCCCGAGCCTGGAGGCGATCAAGGCCCTGGCGACCAGCTTTGCGATCTCTGCGGCGGAGATTCAGCACATTCTGAATCTGACCGGGAGCCCTCCCATGCCTGACCCACTGAGCCAGCCCGAGCTGGCGAAAGGCCTTATTGCGCCGGACTTCGAAGGATTGTTCTGGCACGCCATGGTGTTTGCAGCCGTGATGGTCGTCATCGCCTTCATCACCCAACAGCTGGCCGTGACGCCGCG
>JAYZXG010000257.1:0-3894 GCA_036141435.1 Pseudomonadota bacterium
TGCTAGGCGAGCCGGGCTTCTATCAGCGCTTCGGGTTTGAACCGGCTCGAACAACACACTGGTTCTGGGACGCCGATCCGGAAGCGAAATACGGAGATGCCTTCCAGCTTCTCAGCCTGTCGCAGAGCCCGCTCGATGTGACCCACGTCACCATCACCTACCACGCAGCGTTTGCGCCTGAAGAAGGCGCTGCGGACTGATGGCGCGAGCTTACTCCGCCACCAGTTTTGCCGATACGCGTCGGTACAAATGAAAACGGGGCCTTGAAGGCCCCGTTCTACGTTCAGCTAGCGCCGTCATCACTCGCCATTGCCGGCTGAGAACGGACCGTAATAGCTGTCCGGCGCGTCCTCGCGGCGGCGCTCACCGACATAGTCGCCATAATGTCCGCGCTCGCCCTCTCCGCGTGCGTGGTGACCACGATAATGCGCGGGCATGCAATCGCCACAGGACTGGGCAACCTCGGCGCGGACATCGGCCATGCGCTCCGCCAGCTGGTGGAAACGCACCTGGCTGTCCGACCACTGCCCCTGGATCCGGTTACAGTCGCTTTCGGTGTAGTCATTCTGGATCATGCACTGGTTATAGGCACGACAGGTCTGCACGACGGCGTCATAGGACCCGTCCAGCTCCGCCTCGAACTGGGAGATCAGATAGACAACATCCGACACACTCGGTTCGTGATTGTTATAGGCGCTCGGTGAGCGCGGGCTCTGGTCCGGAGCGCCCTGCGGCAGGGTTACGCCACCGATTTCCGGGCCCTGCATGATGCCCAGACCCCGACGCATCTCGCGCACACCGGTCAGGTAGATATTGCGATCCTGCTCATAGGAGGTCGCGGAACAAATGCTGCGGGCCTCAAGATCCGTATCAACCGCCGGAACGATGCCTGCATGGAACATGTGTTCGTGCGAGCCAGCACTCTGGCAGCCCGCCAGTGCGAGCAGGGCAAGTCCAAGTCCGAGTTTCTTCATCTTTCCACTCCCTCCGGGCCCCCGATCAGGGTGCCGGGTCCTCTTCAGCAGCGGCGGCACGTTCCGCAACCGCTGTCAGATAACATCCAGGCTGAATGGCCCGGTAGGCTGCATCAGCTTCCGCCTCATCAAGACGAGCCTGCCAGGCTTCCCAGAACGGGTCCCGCGCCTGGGCCGCCTCGCTGGCAAGGCGCGATGCGATATTGTCCCAGCGCGTGACGGCATCCTGGCGGAAGCCTTCATTGTCGCGAATGAAACGGGCGCGTCCGTGCTCGAGCTCGGCCGCCCGACGCAGATAGCTGTCCGCGCGCTCGGGACTCTCCACAACGCCACACATGCGGTAGCTGCCCTGGATCGTGCCCGTGCCATAGATCAGGGCCAGGTTGAAATTCGCTTCCGGATGACCGCGGGTTGCCGCGATTTCCAGCCATTCGATCGCCATGTCGACATTCAGCTCAACGCCCAGACCCGTGGCGAACATGATACCGAGCAGGTTCTGGGCCCCCGGGTCGCGCGCCGTGATCGCGGCATGACAGATCAAATCGACCGTCTCGCGCGGATTAAGCGCGCCGGTCTGGTCAAAGCCCATATCCGCCTGGAAGTCGCGCACCGCGCGGCGCGTGTTCGGCCCATAGGATCCGTCCACCTCGTCCGCATAATATCCCAGCGCTGCGAGAGATTGCTGGCGCAGCTGGAGATCGATGATACCGCCCCCCTCGACTTCACCCAGTCGGTGACCGCGGGAGATGCGTTCCAGGCTCTCATACGTCGTGCGACAGGCCTGGGCGAGCGTGGCCGCCTGCATGCGCTGCTGCGCCACCAGCGAGGCCTGGGCGCCGCGATAGGCCCCGATTTCCAGGGAACGATCCCAGGCGCGGCGGGCAAAATCGAGCTGTCCGATGGACTGGTAGGCATCACCGATCCGCAACCAGCACCGCGCGAGGTCGGCATCGGTGACCGGGCCCTCAAAGTCGTTGCAGATGTCATCGCCCGGCGTCGGGTAATATTCGTCATAGGTACCGCGACGGCCAGCGGAACTGCCCGGGCGACGCGAGGAACCGGTAATGGCGCGCGTGCCGGATACGCTCTCGGACACCGGCAGGTCCTCATCATCATTCGCGCTGCCCGGACGCGCAGAGAGATTGGGCGGCGGATCGGGAACCGGCTGCGCGCTCGCAGCTGCCGGATTGGTCGATTGCGCGTTCGGCAACGCCGCGGTGGCGGTGATCAGGCCACTCTCATTCTGGACGGGGTAAATGACCGGGTCACTGGTTTGTTGTGGCAGGGATTCGGCGACTTCGCAGGCATTGTTCGCACAGAAGCCGGCGCGATAACTGCGCATGTGCGTGAAGCCCAGCAACACGACAAGACCGATGAGCACGAGCACCGTCGCAGCCGCTTGCGCGAGAAAGGCAGTCCACCGCTCCAGCATTCGTATATTCCCCCCGAAACCACTTACGGATACGAAGCGATTCGCACCGTAAAGCCCCCGAACCACTCAAGGCTGCAAACGAGCGAGAGAGATCGAGAGCGTAACGCTCCGTTAACCATATTAGCGGGGCTGGCCCGCTCAGGCCATACGCGGGGGGCGATTTTTCCTAAAAAAAAGATCAACTCTCAGAGGAATAGACAATATTCCCCAATGGGTTGAATTCAGGAGTTGATATTCCCGTCAAGCGATAGCCCGACCCGTTCAAACCGCAGCCGCGGCCAAAGCCGGGACTGTTCATCACACTTGGCATTCCACGCCCGGGCGCCGGACAGGTCGGGCGCCGGCCGGACATGCAGGCTCAACAGTTCAGCGTAACCAAAGGGTGCGTGCAGTGTCGGCCGACCCGCCGGATCAAGGTACAGACCGATCGCGTGCGTACGAGACGCGAAGTGCTCGACAGCCTGAAGCGAGGACGACAAAGCCGACCGCTGGGTCCCGAACGTCTCGTTGAACCAGATGTGCACGCGCGCCTGGTTACAGGCCTCGACAGTAAGATTGCTGGAGCGAAACGCGCGGGCGATCTCGCCCTGGACCCGGGCCTCGCTGGCCGACGAGACATCTGTCGCGTCGAAATAGGCCAGATCATAATCATTCACACCGTAGTCCGGCGCCTGGTCCATCAATGCATTCCAGACCGCCTTGTAGACCGAACCGGCCATCAGGAAGGGCTGCGGCAAGGCGCGCACCCTCTCGTCTTCCAGAATGGCGCGGTGATGGGGATTGGCCAGGACGGCATCGAGGACGAACCGGGACTGCTCGTCCCGGCTCGCCTCCCGGATCTCGTCGAGGTCGATGGCCATGCCGGACTAGCTGCGCAGGCTCCCGCCAGTGGCACCGGTCACCTTGGAGACGATCTTGCCAGCGACAGCCTCGATCTCCTCGTCTGTCAGGGTCTTCTCGCGCGGCTGGAGCGTGACTTCCAGCGCCAGCGAAACCTGGCCTTCCGGAACCCCCTTGCCCTCATAGACGTCGAAGACGGAAACACCCGTGATCAGCTGTTTGTCCGCACCCTTGGCCGCACGGATCGCTGCATCAGCGGCCACGCTCTTGTCGACCAGGAAGGCGAAGTCACGACGCACCGGCGTCAGGTCGGCCTTGTCCAGCTGGGTGCGGGCCTTCAGGCCGGACGCCTTTTTCGGCATCGGGATATTGTCCAACACGATCTCGAAAGCGAGAACCCGGTCATCAATATCCAGCGCCTTGAGCACACGCGGATGGATCTCGCCAAACTCGGCCATGACGTTCTTCGGCCCCAGGCGCATCACGCCGGACCGGCCCGGATGCCACCACTCGCGCGCCTCGGCCACGGTCTGCAGCGAGGCAACAGGCGCACCTGCCGCTTCCAGGGCCGCCATCACGTCGGCTTTCACATCGAACACATCAGGTTCACGCTGACCGGTCCAGTGACGGTCTGCCTGTACCGGCATG
>JAYZXG010000258.1:0-4990 GCA_036141435.1 Pseudomonadota bacterium
GCAGCGGCTTACGCCACGTCAACCGGTTTCAACCAGGGTTGGCGCAAGAGCGTCTTTTCCTATGGCGCCAGTGTTATCGCGGAAAAGGATGGCGCCATGGAGCGCGATTACTCCGCCACCAGCGCCCGGCGCCCGGCTGACCTGCGGGCCACTGCGGAAATCGGTACGGAAGCCGGTGAACGCACGGCACGCCGTGTCGGTCCGCGGAAGATCGACAGCGGCAGCTTGCCGGTCGTCTTTGACCGCCGGGTTGCGTCGACCTTCCTCAGCGCACTGTGCGGCGCGATTTCCGGCCCTGCGGTTGCGCGCGGTGTCTCCTTCCTGCGCGAGAAGATGGGCGAGGCGGTGTTTGCTGACGGCATCACCATTCATGACGATCCGCACCGGGACTGGGGGCACGGGTCTGCACCCTTCGATGGCGAAGGTACGGTCAACGGTGCCAGCCGCATCATTGATGACGGGCGCCTGACGACCTGGTTCCTCAATTCCGCTGCGGCGCGCCAGCTCGGGCTGGAACCGACCGGTCACGCACGGCGCAGCATGGGCGGTCCGCCCGGCGCCGGGCCGACGAACCTGCATCTGGAAGCCGGTGCCAAAAGCCGGGACGACCTGGTTGGCGGTATTTCCGACGGTATCGTGGTGATGGAAATGTTCGGTCCGTCGCTGAACTCCAACACCGGCGACTGGTCCGTGGGGGTTTCAGGCTATCGCATCGAGAACGGTGTCATGACGTATCCGGTAAGCGAAATCACCGTGGCCGGTAATCTGATTGAAATCTTTGCGCGGCTTGTTCCGGCGAGTGACCTGGAATTCCGCGGTTCCATCAATTCACCCAGTGTCCTGGTCGACGCCATGTCGGTCGGCGGGCTCTGAGTTTCAATCCCAAGAGGGCTGAGATGAGAAAAGACAACGAACTGAACCAGCAGCTCCTGCACATCGTCATTGGCGGTGAGCTGGCCTGTGTGACCCCGGACAATTGCGAGTTCAAGGATCTGGAAGAAGTCGATTTTGTCGGCGCTTTCGGTACCTATGAAGAAGCCCGCGCGGCCTGGAAAGGTGCCGCTCAGCGCACGGTCGACAATGCGCATATGCGGTACTTCATCATTCACGCCCACAAGCTGCTCGAACCGCAGACCGGCAAATAGTCTGACGTCTTGAGCGAGCAGGGTCGCACATCAACGGGCGCGCTGGGCAAGCGCCTGTGGCGGGACTGGGTCTGGAAGCGACCCGGCCTGTTTCTGCTCGGAACCCTGTTTGCGGCGATCACCGCCGGCGCTGCCGCCAGCTATGCCGGCGTCATCGCCTGGACGTTCGACATGCTCGACCAGCGCGACCCGGGTATTTTCCCCGCCGCGCCGCTGGCCATCATCGCGCTGGCCACATTGCGCTCGCTGAGCCTCTACGCCCAGACCGTCCAGACCAACAAGCTGGCCCTGCATGTCATGCAGGACATGCAAAATGCCATGTTTGCCAAGCTGATCCACGCCGACTTTGCGCGCTTGCAAAGCGAGTCGGTCGGCTCCGTGGTCTCGCGGTTTACCAATGACATCACGCTGCTGCGCGAGACGCTCGTGCGACTGGCCAATAATCTGGTGCGCGATATCCTCACCGTGTTCGGGACCATCGGCTGGATGCTGTATCTGGACTGGACGCTGACGGCGATGATCCTGGTGGTCTATCCGATCGCCTTCTACCCGGTGGTGCGCATCGGCCAGAAACTGCGCAAGACGTCCGCCGATGCCCAGTCGCAGATGGGGGCAGTGACGGGCCAGCTGGAAGAAAGCTTCTCTGGCGCGCGCATGATCAAGACCTACGGGCTGGAAGCCTACGAGACACGGCGCGCCGACCGGTCCTTTGGCGATCGCCTGCGCTTCCTGCTGCGCATCACCGAGAACAAGGCCCGGGTCGATCCGATCCTGGAGATTGTCGGCGGGCTCGCCATGGCGGGCCTTGTCGCCCTCGCAGGCTGGCGGCTCATCAATGGCGAGACGTCGCTGGGCAATCTGATGGGGATTCTGACCGGCCTCGGCATCATGTCCCCGCCGATCCGGGCGATCGGCACACTGAACGCTGTTGTCCAGGAAGGGTTCGCGGTTCTCGACCGGGTGTTCGCCGTGCTGGATGAGACACCGGCCGTTGACGGGGCGCTCGAGGCGCCTGCGCTGACGGTGGGCGCGGGAGCCGTCGCGCTCAATGCCGTCAGTTTCAACTATCCCGACGGGACGCCGGCTCTGAAGGATGTGAGCCTGAAGGCCGACAGTGGCAAAACCATTGCGCTGGTGGGGGCGTCAGGCTCCGGCAAGTCCACCATCATCAATCTAATCCCGCGCCTGTATGATGTGTCGGCGGGACTGATCTCGATTGACAACCAGGACATTCGCTCGGTCTCGCTGGCCAGCCTGCGCCAGTCCATGGCGCTGGTCAGCCAGGATGTCACCCTGTTCGATGATACGGTGCGCGCCAATATTGCCTTCGGTCGCCTGGACGCAACGGACGCCGAGATCGAGGCGGCTGCGCGCGCGGCGGATGCGCATGAATTCATCAGCGAGCTGCCGGACGGCTATGACAGTCCCGTCGGGCCGCGCGGAGGCAATCTCTCCGGCGGACAGCGACAGCGTATTTCCATCGCCCGGGCCATTCTCAAGGACGCCCCGATCCTGCTGCTCGATGAAGCCACCAGTGCGCTCGATACCCAGTCGGAGAAACGCGTGCAGACCGCGCTTGATCGCTTGTCCGAGGGTCGTACGACCATCGTCATCGCGCACAGGCTCTCTACAGTCCGCAATGCCGACTGGATCTATGTGATGCAGGATGGAGAGATCTGTGAGCAGGGGCAGCACGAGGCGCTCGTCGCCCAGGGGGGCGTGTATGCCCGGCTGAGTGAAATGCAGTTCGGCGACGAGACCGGCTAGCTATTCCGCCGCTGTACCCAGGACGTCCGGGCGAGCGCCCTCCGGAAGTTCTACCGAGAAAACCGATCCCGCGCCTGGCGCGCTTTCAACCGAAATATCGCCGCCCATCAATTCTGCCAGCTTCTTGGCAATGGCGAGGCCAAGGCCGGTACCGCCATTCTTGCGCGCCAGCTCGGATTCGGCCTGGCTGAACGGCATGAAGATGCGGTTGACCAGGTCACTGTCCATGCCCACCCCGGTATCGGCGACTTCCAGCAGCACCCTGTGTTCGCCGGTGGCCACCTGCGACGTCAGGCATTTGATGCGGATCTCCCCGCGCTCGGTGAACTTGACGGCGTTGGAGAGCAGGTTGGACAGGATCTGACGAATGCGAGCCGGATCACCAATCGCGTCGCGATCCGCACAGGGGTCGATCTCAACATGCATGTTCAGGCCTTTTTCGGAGGCTTTCATGCGATAGGGGCCGGCGACCCCGCGGACCAGGTCTGCAGGATTATAGCTCGCCTGCTCAATCTCGAAGCGGCCATTCTCGATGTTAGCGAGGTCCAGGATATCGTTCAGAATATCCAGCAAGGCCTCACCCGATCGGTGGATCAGGTCGACCATTTCGCCCTGAGACGGGGTCAGCTCGGTGCTGGCCAGCAGGCTGGACATGCCGAGCACACCATTCATCGGCGTGCGGATTTCATGACTCATCGTGGCCAGGAATTTGGATTTGGCCCGGCTGGCCTCGGTGGCTTGCTGGCGGGCTTCGACCAGGTCGTGAATATCGGTCATGGCCCCGACAAACCGACTCGGATCGCCATCCGGGGTCCGCACGGCTTCGCCGCGCAGCCGGAACCAGCGATAGGTCCCGCCCACGACTTTCATGCGCGCGGTCATGTCGAACATGCCGCCCGCGTCGAAATGGCGTTGCTGGCTCGCCTGGAAACGGTTCCGGTCGTCGCGGTGAAGGAGGGTTTTGAACGCGTCCGAGCCCGCCGTGAAATCCCGTGGCTGATAACCCAGGAGTGCACGTGCGCGGGCGGACAGATAGACCTGATCCGTTTCCAGGCACCAGTCGATGATCCCGTCCGAGGTGCCCTTGACGGCGAGTGCGGCCCGCTGGCCGGATTCAATGGTCAGGATGTCACCGGTCAGACGGCGCTTGTAGTGGTTGAACACTGCCAGCAATTCATCGGCATCTGCGATGGCACGCTTGAACTGGGCGACCACAATGCCGATGGACTGTGCGCCCTGGAACAGGGGCATGGCCACATAGGCGCGTATACCCATCTGCTCGAGAACGATGTCATCGGGAAACAGGCTGGTGACCTGGTCGTCATAGATGGCGGCGCCCACCCGCAGCACTTCCTCGCACGGGGTCGCGGCGATGGGGTAGCAGAAATTGCCGGCCGGTTTCCGGTCGGTCATCACATGCAGGGTGCGTATGTAGCGATGGGCGACATCGGTCCGACCGATATAGAGGCAGTCCGCGTCAAACAGCTCCGCCGTGTGCTTGACGAAGGCTTGCAGGAAGCCCTGGCAACTCTCGCGTGAAAGAACAAAGTTCAGCCGTTCCAGGCGTCCGCTTGTTGTCTCACCCTTGATTGCCAGATCCCGCATTGCCCGTCTCCCAGTCCCGCACGCCGGGCCGGGGAAGACGCCAGCGTGGTTAACAGGGATTAATGTGACGGAAGGCTGTGGAAAGTTGGCGTCATATCTGATGATTCAGTGGGTTATAAAGAATCAACAGCCACCTACTCGCGGCGAAGGACCCGCTCTGTCAGTAGGTTACCCCACCAGCTCGCCATGAATTCCGACTGCACTGCATCTCGGTCGTAGACATTTTCGACCCAGTCCCAGAATTCGATCGGATTCGATTCGTTGTACAGCCGGTAAGTCTCGAAGAAATGGTCGAGGACACCGGTCTTTCCCGCCTTAACATGCAGATATTTCAGGGAGAGATGGGTGATCGCCTCGTCATAGGGCATCTTCAGGTGAATGAGCCGGAAGAGCACGGACATCAGGCCGGCACGGTCTGCGCCCGACTTGCAGTGCAGGAAGGCCGGGTACTCGATCGATTCGAATATTTTCTT
>JAYZXG010000259.1:0-3273 GCA_036141435.1 Pseudomonadota bacterium
CAAAATGTTTGCGATAACATAAACTTCCGCTCAGTCGAGCCTTTGCGAAAATCGTGATTTTTGGGCTTTTCGCGAGGTTTTTGATCTGGTACCGCCACCCCATGACAGCGGTCCAACCCGTCCGATGAGCGGGTGATCGCAACCGGGATCGTCCGCGACTTGAGAGGCGCGAGTGACGGTCGAGGACCAGCAAGGCGATGCGCAAGACCGCATCACCAATCGGGGGTAGTTTAATGTCCAATTCGGTAGTTCGTGACGGCGGTCTGGAGTCGCTCGGCATCAAGGCTGGCACCGTTCACCTGAACTGGAATGAGGCGCGTCTGTATGAAGCGATCATTCGTCGCGGTGAAGGCGAGATCGCCGAGGGCGGCGCTCTGGTCGTCAAGACGGGCGAGCACACAGGCCGGTCAGCCAAGGACAAGTTCACAGTGCGCGACGCGCACACCGAGGACCAGGTCTGGTGGGACAACAACGCATCGATCTCGCCGGAACATTTTACGACGCTCTGGAACGATTTCCGCGCCCACATGGAAGGCAAGGAGCTCTTCGTACAACAATTGTTTGGTGGCGCTGACAAGGAACACCGCCTGCCGGTCCGGGTGGTCAACGAGCTGAGCTGGCACTCGCTCTTCATCCGGCACCTGCTGCGGGTTCCGGCTGTCGAGGAATATGACGGCTTCCACGCCCAATTCACGATTGTGAACCTGCCAAGCTTCAAGGCCGACCCCGAACGCCACGGTTGCCGCTCCGAGACCGTCATCGGTGTCGATTTCGAGCGCAAGCTCGTGCTGATCGGCGGGACGTCCTACGCGGGCGAAACCAAGAAGTCCGTCTTCACCATTCTCAACTATCTGCTGCCGGCCAAGGGCATCATGCCCATGCACTGCTCTGTCAATGTCGGTGAAAATGATGACGCCGCCATTTTCTTCGGACTGTCCGGCACCGGCAAGACCACCCTCTCCGCCGACGCCAGCCGTACGCTGGTTGGCGATGACGAGCACGGCTGGTCGGCCAATGGCCTCTTCAATTTCGAAGGCGGCTGCTACGCCAAGATGATCCGCCTGTCCGAAGAGGCAGAGCCGGAAATCTTTGCGACCACCAAGATGTGGGGCACAGTCCTGGAGAATGTCGTCATGGACCCGCAGACACGGGTTCTCGACCTGGATGATGCGAGCTTGGCTGAGAACAGCCGCGGCGCCTATCCGATCAGTGCCATCCCGAATGCCAGCGAGACCGGCACCTGTGGTCAGCCGAAAAACCTTGTCATGCTGACCTGTGACGCCTTCGGCATCATGCCGCCGATCGCCAAGCTGACCCCGGCCCAGGCCATGTATCATTTCCTGTCCGGCTACACCGCGAAAGTGGCGGGCACCGAGAAGGGTGTCACCGAGCCGACCGCGACGTTTTCTGCATGCTTCGGCGCCCCGTTCATGCCGCGTCACCCGGCCGAATACGGTGCCCTGCTGCGCGACCTGATCGCCGAGCACAATGTGGACTGCTGGCTGGTCAATACCGGCTGGACGGGCGGTGCTTACGGCACGGGCCACCGCATGCCGATCAAGGCGACGCGCACCCTGCTCAATGCCGCGCTTGACGGCTCGCTCAAGGGCGCCCGCTATCGGGAAGACGAGAATTTCGGCTTCATGGTTCCGGTCGCGGTGGACGGTGTCGATGCGTCCATTCTCGATCCGCGTTCCACCTGGTCCGACAAGTCTGCCTATGATGCCCAGGCCGCGAAACTGGCCGGCATGTTCATCGAGAACTTCGGCAAGTTCGAACAACATGTTCAGCCCTATGTTCGGGCCGCAGCTCCAAAGCTGCCGGCGGAAGCACGTCAAGTCGAGGAATTTGCTGAGTAAGACGTCTTCCGATCCAGGAATTCAAAGCCCCGTCGCAAGGCGGGGCTTTTTCTTTGTCCGGCCGCAAAACGCACCGCCTCGACGATTAGCAAAATTTTTCCCCTGAGGGCTGAAAACGCGCATTCATGGAATTTTTGTTTGACCCGACGCATTTTTTGGGCATTTCTATATGGGAAGTTCGCGGACGCAGCATGCGCCCGCCGATTGGAAGAAAATGATGAACCTGTCGAACGACATCCTCGCGATCACGCTCCAGCACCGCTCCACCGGTGCTGTGACGCCGTCCGGCATTTATTCCGGCACGACTATGACCATGACCTCCTGGACAGGGGGAGCGGCTGGCGTGCACTGAAGGAATACAATTCCGGACCACACCGAACCCGCTCCCGGACCCGGCGAGCGGGTTTTTTCATGCCCAAATTCAAACCGCGACACGTACCGACCAGAACCCAAGGACCAGAACCGTGACCCAGTACCAACCCTCCAGCCAAGCCCGTCGTTTCAGCGTGCTGAAATTCGGTAGCTCGGTGCTGCGTAATGCCGACGATTACGCCCGTGTCGCACACGAGATCTATCGGCACACCCGCACCGGTGAGAAAGTCGTGGCTGTCGTGTCCGCCCTGGATGGCGAAACGGATGCTCTGTTCTCCATGGGCGAGCAGGTTGGCCAGGGGTCCAGTGATCGCGTGCTTGCCCGCCTGGTCCGCTGTGGTGAACTCAAGTCCGCCGCCCTGATGGGTCTGGCGCTGGAACGCTCCGGCGTTCCGGTTGCCGTACTGGATCCTCACGAAATGGACCTGGTCGCGTCGGGCGACCCGCTGGACGCCAACCTCTCCGGTCTCAACCGCGACAAGGTTCTGGCCCGCTTCGACCAGGCCGATGTGATCGTCGCTCCGGGCTTTTTCGGCGAGGATGAAGACGGTCCGATTACGCTGGGCCGTGGCGGTACGGACCTGACCGCGGTGATGTTTGCGCACTGGCTCGGCGCTGATCGTGCGCGGCTGATCAAGGATGTCGACGGTGTGTATTCCGATGACCCGGCCAAGAACCCGAAGGCGCATCGCTTTGATGCACTGGACTATGAGGCCGCCCGCAAGGTCAGCCATGGCCTCGTGCAGGACAAGGCGATCAGCCGTGCCAAGGAACTTGATGTCGTGGTCGAGGTCGCGTCGCTGGGCAAGGCCTACGCCACCCGTATCGCTGCCCAGGTGGAACGCCCCGCGGCGGCGCGGACGGAACGCCCATTGCGTGTCTCCGTGCTCGGCCACGGCGCGGTTGGTGCGGGCCTGTGTCAGCATTTGCTCGCCCACCCCAACCGATTTCAGATTTCCCCCATCCTGGTCCGCAATCCGGCGAAGCACTCCCCCGGCGCCGACCCTCGATTGCGTTTTACCCAGGACCCCCCCGAGGCCGT
>JAYZXG010000260.1:0-3683 GCA_036141435.1 Pseudomonadota bacterium
CCAGGCCAACTCCCGTGCCCGCACCAACCATACCACTGATGGATTTGTAAAAATCCTCGCGGACGCCGAGACGGACGAAATTCTGGGCGCCCACATGATTGGGGCCAATGTCGGTGAAATGATCGGTGAGGTTTGCGTCGCGATGGAATTCCGCGCCGCATCGGAAGACCTCGCCCGGACCTGTCACCCTCACCCGACCCTGACGGAAGCGGTCCGCCAGGCGGCCATGGGTGTCGAAGGCTGGACGATGCAGGCCTGACCTGACGTCCATGATCACATGGCACGACCAGGTGCCATGTGATCATGGAATAATCCTGATAAAATCGTTCATAACGCGAATTTCAGCGGACAATCAGACGCGGATCAGGCATATATCTGTGCGTGTAGGTGCCCGGCGGCGGCACACCTTGGCTTTTGGGGGCCTGAGGAACTGAATGATGACGATTGAGATCGCCTCTTCGCGACTGCGACTTATCGCGCTTGATGCAGAGCTGGCCCGCCTGCAGCTTGATGATCGTCTTGAATTTTTCAAGCGGCTGGGCGTCGAGATCGAGCCGAGTTGGCCGCCTGAACTGATGGACAAGACAGCCTTGCACCGCGCTGCGGATCGGCTTGCCGAAACACCGCAAGACCAGGGCTGGCACGTCTGGGTCTATGTCTCGCCGGTTCTCAACCGCCTTGTGGGCTGCGCCGGATACCAGGGACCGCCCGACGCGAATGGTTCTGTGGAGATCGGCTATTCGATGCTGCAGTCCTACCGCGAACAGGGTCTGGCGACCGAAGGCGTCATGGCGCTGCTGGAATGGGCGTACGGGCACGATAGCGTCAAGACCATCACCGCCGTGACGCATGCGGACCGGGACGCATCGCATCGCGTTCTGGAAAAGGCCGGCTTCCAGCTGCTCAATACGCGTTACGATGAAGCGCAAGGCTGTGATGTCGTCGAGTGGCAACACCACCCGGCCAAGAAAGCCGCGGCCTGACCTAATCGCCCAACAGCGTTCGAATATGATCGAGATAGGCCTGCCAGGCCTTGCGGCCTGCAGCGGTCAGCGCTGCACGGGTGTGCGGCTTGCGCTCGACAAACTGTTTCTCGATTCCGACATAGCCCGCATCTTCCAGTTTGCGCAGATGCACTGACAGATTTCCATCGCTCGCGCCGGTCTTGTCCTTGAGCTCGTTGAAACTGGCACTCTCCACCGAGGAGAGATAGGCCATGAGGCCCAGTCTCAGCTTGCCATGGATGACTTCATCCAGGCCGGACGCGTCAAACTCGTCTGCCATTCTCAGCTCTCTGCGGCGGGTTCATCGCGCAACAAGAGCACACCCGGCACCACGGCGACCAGAAGCACACTCACCACGCCGAACAGATAGAGTTCTGCAGTGCCGATGAAAAGGGTGCCAACAGCGCACAAAATCCAGCTGACCCAGGCCATGATCCGCATCCAGCGGGGGCCGCCCAGCGCCGCGACCGTGGTGAAGGCGACACCGTAGGAGGCCAGCGAGAAAAGCGGGATCGTGTCGAACAGGGTCTGCTCGACACGGCCCATCGACAAGGCCACGACCAGGCCCAGCGTATAGGCAACGATGGAGATGAACATGGCGTGCCACACGGCCCGGTCGCCCCGATTGGCCGCCGAACCGGCACCGGGTTTCACGCGCATCCCCCTTCGCAGCACACCTGATCCGATCGTTCCGACAACCCCGAAGACCAGCCAGACAAGACCGACCTGCTCGATGGGTACGCCCGCGCGACCGGTCAGTACGAACCAGTGCGCCAGCAGGGCCGTCGAGGCCAGGCCTCCCCACCAGACAAAGAAGCGACCGGACAAGATTGGCGCCCGCTCGCCGGCTTCCGCCATTTCACGCAAATAGGTCAGATCGGCATCGCTGCTCATGTGCTCACTCCAAGTACTTTATAATTTAAAGTCGCATCAATCCTTCGCCCTGTCAATCCATTGATCGACGACGTCGCGACAGCCGGTCCATTCCTGGCCGGAGGCTGTGAAATGCTAGCCCTCGCCGCGCGGATGGGCCTTGTCATAAAGCTTGAGCAGGTTCTCCGTCTCGACCTCGGCATAGACCTGGGTCGTGGACAGGCTGGCATGACCCAGCAATTCCTGGATGGCGCGGAGGTCACCGCCATGCGCGAGAAGATGCGTGGCAAAGGCATGGCGAAGCGCGTGCGGTGTCGCACTCGGCGCGAGCCCCAGCGCCAGGCGCATGTCTTCCACCAGTTTCTGTACCGGTCGTGGCCCCAGCGCGCCGCCGCGAACACCCCGAAACAGCGCGGCCTCCGGCGCAAGGTCGAAGGGTGCGAGTGCGACGTATTTCTCGACGGCACCGGCGACATGCGGCAGCACGGGTACAAGCCGCGTCTTCCCCCCCTTGCCCGTGATACGCAACGCCTCGCCGAGAACCCGATCTCGCCCCGTCAGGGACAAGGCTTCCGATATCCGCAGCCCGCACCCGTACAGCAGCAACAACACCGCCACATCCCGCGCCGCCACCCAGTCAGGCACATCACGCTCACCCACCTGTTCCATCAAGTCCCGCGCGGCAGCCTCGCTCACAGGTTTGGGCTTGGAGCGCGGGACCTTGGGCAGTTCGACAAGCAGGAGCGCAGAATTCGAGACACCCCAGCGACGCTCCAGATAGGTGTAGAAGGAGCGCAGGGCAGACATTTCCCGGGCCAGCGACCGGGCAGCCAGCCCCGTCTTGCGTCGCGCCGCCATGAAGGCCCGGAAATCACGCGCGCTGACCTCGCCCAGCGTCCGCACAGATACGGCCTCACCGAGATGCCCGGCGAGGAAGCCCAGAAAGCCGGAAATATCGCGTTGATAGGCATCCACCGTTTTCAGGCTCAGCCGACGCTCGCCCGTGAGATGCTGAAGAAAGGCCTGCAGCGCGTCGCCCGCGCTCGTTTTCAGCGCTGATGCATCCATTGCACGATCAGTCGCTCGGTCACGCGGGCGAGGAAGTTGAGCAGCTCCGTACCCTGCCCGAACTGGAACAGGTGCGGATCCCGCGCCGCGAGTGCGAACAGGCCATCATGACCATGAAAGTCCAGGCGAACGATTGCCTGGGACCGCATGCGCGCGCCTTGCTGGCCGTAGATTTCATGCGCCCGCTCGGCATCAACCGCTCCGAGCAATTCGACGCGCTCGCCCATCACACCGGCGACCATGCCTTCGGACGCGCCCAGGATTGATTCCGCCGACTTGAGCGGCGCATGCCCCTCAATCAGCACGCGGCAGACATCCACCCCCAGCGCCCCGGTGAGGCGGCTGGAGATCTTGCGGTCCAGACCGGCTAGGCTGTCCACTTCCAGCAAACCCAGCACAGCCGCATGGATCTGCGACTGGATTGCCAGATTGGCGCGGGCCGTCTCGACGATGCCCTCGTTCAGCGCCTTGTACTGACGGAGCTCACCGACCAGCTTTTCGCGCGCGGCATTGCCGATATCGATCACACCCTCGGTCGACGGGCTCTCGGTGACACGGGCAAAGAGCTCGGCGTCCTCGCGGACGAAATCCGGATTGCGCATCAGGAACTCCCGGATCATCTCGATATCGAGCTGGCCGGACCGGGTTTCGTCAGTGGTCGTGGACATAGGCTTTGCCTCTTCTGGCGCTGACGGGCAATTTGAGGGCCCGAACAAACCGAATCATTTCTGACATTCT
>JAYZXG010000261.1:0-9513 GCA_036141435.1 Pseudomonadota bacterium
CAACGGTATGGACGCGAAAGCCGGTGTGATGCTCCAGGCGATCAGAGCGAGCAGGACCGCGTCGATCGCGGTCGCGGACATGCGCATATCGCGCGTCGCTGTGAGCATCAATACGCCCGGAATACCGGATACAGCAGCACTGGCAAAGAACAGGGGTGAGAGGTGGGATTCTCCCAGCGCGCTGGCCAGCAGGCCGGCGATGGCCGCAACCAGCGCCAGCAATGCCCACAGCCCTCCGAGCGGCCGGAAAAGTGCGCTGGGCCCCATGATCAGAAAAATTCGAGACTGACGCGGAAGAGGTGCTCGACTTCGGAAATGATCGCTGTGTTGCAGAACAGCAGGACGCGATCATTTTCCCGGATGCGACCGCCATCGCCGGGCAGCATGACGCTGTCACCCCGCACCACGGCGCCCAGCGCGACGCCATTGGGCAGGTCGAGATCATCGATCTCGCGGCCGACCAGCGGCGATGTCGCCAGTGCGACACCTTCCAGGGCCTCGGCCTGACCGCCGCCAAGCGTCTGCAGACCCGTGATCCGTCCGCGACGAATGTGCTGGAGGATGGTGGAGACCGTTGTTGCGCGCGGGTCGATCAGGACGTCGATGCCCAGGGGTTTGCGCATGCTTTCAAAGGAGCGCTCATTGATCAGGCTGATCGCGCGCTTGGCGCCCTCACCCTTGGACATCACGGCGGCCAGCATGTTGACCTTGTCATCATTGGTGACACAGACCGCCAGCTCGGAGCGCGCCACGCCCGCTTCGGCCAGCATGGCCGGGCTGAGGCCGTCCCCATGCAGCACCACGGTTTTCTTGAGCACTTCCGCGGCATTTTCGGCGCGTTTCTTGTCGGCCTCGATCAGACGAACCTTGACCCCGCCCGAGCGCTCCAGGGCGCGCGCAACATAAAGCCCGATATTGCCCGCGCCGACGATGACGACCCGGCGGACCGTGTCCGCTTCCTGGCCGAAAATATCCAGTGCCCGTCGGACCTGTTCGCTCTCCGTGACGACATAGACGTCATCGCCGGGCAGAAGCGGATCGGAGGGCTTGGGAATGAACAGGGTCTGCTCGCGCTGGACGCCAACAACCGTGACCCGCAGGTCCGGGAACAGCTCCATCAACTGCTCGGACGAGGACCCGGCCGCCGGCGAGCGCTCGTCCAGCCGCAATCCCAGCAACTGAATGCGCCCGCCGGCGAATACGGCGGTGTTGAACGCGCCAGGCGTTTCCATGCGTTGCAGGATCGCCCGACCCACTTCCAGTTCTGGCGAGATGATCTCGTTGATCGGGAGATTGCCGGTGGTGAACAGGTCGGCCCAGGCCGGGTCGAGATAGTTCTGGGCCCGGACCCGCGCGATGCGCATGGGTGTTTCAAACAGTGAATGGGCGACCTGGCAGGCGATCATGTTGGTTTCGTCGGAATGCGTCACCGCCACGATCAGGTCCGCCTCTCCGGCTCCGGCGCGTTCAAGCACGTCGGGGTGTGAGCCGTGGCCGACAACGCCACGCACATCCAGATCCGTCACGATATTGTCGATCAGTTCGGTTGACCAGTCGACAACCGTGACCGCATTGCCTTCCTGAGCAAGCGCCCTGGCGATACCGAACCCAACCTGACCCGCACCGCAAACAATCGCTCTCATGAGATGTTCCTAGCTCGTCGCCGAATCGCGCTGAGGACCGCCCACACCGAGCGATTTCAGCTTGCGATGCAAGGCTGACCGTTCCATGCCGATGAAGGCGGCCGTCTTGGAGATATTGCCTCCAAACCGGTCGATCTGTGCCTTCAGGTACTCACGCTCGAAACTCTCCCGGGCCTCACGCAGAGACAGGGCAATCATTTTCTCGGAATCAAATCCGCCTTCCTGGGTGTCGCGAGCGACGACCTCGGACGGCAGCGCTGCCAGTGTGATCGGCTCGTCCACCGGTCCGGTGGCCAGGATCAGCAGGCGCTCAACATTGTTGCGCAGCTGGCGCACATTACCGGGCCAACTATGAGCCTGCAGGGCCGCCATGACGTCCGCACCGAACACACGGCGCGGAAGCCCCGCAGTCACCGTCAGGCTTTCCTGGAAATGTTCGACGAGCGAGGGGATGTCCTCGCGCCGTTCTGCCAGGGCCGGTACCGCAATCGGCACCACGGCAAGGCGATGATAGAGGTCCTCGCGGAACTCACCGGATTCGATGCTGGCATGCAGATCACGGGATGAGCTGGAGATAACGCGGACATCGACCGACACGTCGGCCGTGCCGCCAATGCGCCGGAAGCGTTGTTCGACCAGAAGACGCAGGAGCTTCGTCTGGGTCTCGCGCGGCATGTCGCCGATCTCGTCCAGGTAAAGCGTGCCACCATGCGCGCGTTCCAGAAGGCCGACATGCTTGATGCTGCCATCATCATTCTCGCGCCCGAACAATTCTTCCTCGAACGCTTCTGGGGCAATGCCCGGAGCGCTGACGGCAATGAAATCCCCTGCCCCGCGCGGCGATCCGTCGTGGATCTGCCGGGCAACCAGCTCCTTGCCGGCACCCGAGGGGCCCTTGATCATGACGCGGCTGTTGGTCGGGCTGACCCGATCCACCAGCTGGCGGACCTGGACAATGCCCGAGGAGTTGCCGATCAGGGTCGACTGGACCTCGGTACGTGCCCGCAATTCGGCGTTTTCCTGGCGCAGGCGGCTGTTTTCCAGCGCCCGGGTCACCGTCAGCAACAGCTTGTCCGACTTGAATGGCTTCTCGAGGAAGTCATAGGCGCCCTTGCGGATGGCGCCCACGGCCGTCTCGATTGTGCCGTGCCCGGAGATCACGATCACCGGCAGGTTTTCATCAATGCGCTTGAACTCCTCCAGGAGCTCAAGCCCGTCCAGGCGGCTGCCCTGCAGCCAGACGTCCAGGATGATCAGGGATGGTTTGCGCGCCTGGATAGCGGCCAGGGCACCGTCGGCATCGGCCGCTTCACGCGGCTCGTATCCGTCGTCCTCGAGCAGACCACCAATCAGTTCGCGGATATCCGCTTCATCATCCACAATCAGGATGTCGCGTGCCATGAATCAAGTCTCCTGCGCATTCTCAAGCACGGTTTCACTCTCTCCCGCGAGCGGGAAAACGAGTCTGACAACGGCGCCATGGCCTTCCTTGGGCGTGTCCAGTTCAAGACGGCCCTGATGGTCTTCCATGACGCGTTTCACGATCGCGAGGCCAAGCCCCGTGCCTTTTTCGCGTGTTGTCATATACGGTTCGGTCAGGCGTTCGCGGTTGGAAACCGGCCAGCCCAGACCATTGTCCTGCACCTCGATCACGGCATAGCCGTGTTCCTTGCGCAGGTGGGTTGCGATGATGCCCGGCTTGGCGCCACCCAGATCGCTTTCCATGCGTGAGGACACGCTCTCGGCTGCGTTCTTGAGGATGTTGGCCAGGGCCTGGCTGGACAATCGCGCATCACAGAGCGCGAACAGCGAGTCATCACTCGCTTCGAAACTGACATCGATATTCGGAGACGCCACGCGCTGGGCAAAGACGGCAGCCTGGGTCATCTCGCGCATCTCGACCGGTTCCACCTTCGGCTGCGGCATCCGCGCAAAGGATGAGAATTCGTCGACCATGCGTCCGATATCATTGACCTGGCGGACAATGGTGTCGGTGCATCGATCGAAAATCTCGACATCGGTCTGGATTTCCTTGCGGTACTTGCGCTGGATGCGCTCCGCGGACAACTGGATCGGGGTCAGCGGGTTCTTGATCTCATGGGCGATGCGTCGTGCCACATCCCGCCAGGCTGCATTGCGCTGCGCCGCCACAAGTCGGGTGACATCGTCAAATGTGACGATCAATCCCGCCTCTTCGTCCATGGCGGCGCGCACCGACAGGCTGCGGACCTGGTCGTCGGCCGCGTCCACGTCAATCTGGGCTTCCGCGATCAGTCCGGGGCGACGACGCGCCTCTTCCACGATCTCGAACAATTCCGGGGAAATGCTTTCCACATTGATCCCGATCAGATCATCCGTACCGGGGCTCAACAGGCTGACAGCCGAACGATTGACCAGGGTGATGCGGTCCTGGCTGTCGACCCCCATCACGCCGGCACTCACCCCGGCCAGGACAGCCTCGGTAAAGGCGCGTCGCTGTTCCGATTCCGCGTGCGATTCGATCAGTTCGCGGCGCTGGCTGCGCAATTGGCGGGTCATGCGGTTGAACGCACGGCCGAGCGCGGCGATCTCGTCATCCTCCCGCCCCATCTGGACGCGGGTGTCGAGATCCCCGCGGCGAACACATTCCGCGGCGTAGACCAGGCGTGAGATCGGCGTCACGACCCGGGTCGCCGCCGAGAGCGCCAGCCAGATCGAGCCGATGATGATCAGTGCGACCACTTCGGCGTACAACAGGAAGAAGACGGCCCGGGTCTCCGCCTCCCGTTCACGGATCGAGCGGACGGCGCTCGAGGCGTCGAGCACCTCGCGGAACATGGACATGCCCACTTCAAGTTCGCGAACGACATAGAGATAGGCGTCGTCATAGCCTTCCAGCCGGCGCAGAACACGCATGCCTTCTGCGGTTCCGACCGGTGTATGCCGCGGATCTGCGACCGCATTGCCGCCTTCATCCGCCAGGTCGTAGAGATTGGCCGACGGTGGGACATAGACCTCGTCCTGCCGGAATTCGACTTCGGCCAGCCGCGTGCCCCGACTATCGAGAATATAACCTGCATTCAGGCGGGCTTCGGCGACCGCATTGGCAAATCCGACATTGTACTGGATGCGGCTGCTGACGAATTGCTCGACCGCCTCTTCCTGTTCCAGCGCTTCGGCAAGCGCGTTTACGAGATAGGCCGTTCGTTCGGCTTCAGCCGTGAAGAACTGGTTGGCCGTGCTTGACGCGGTTTCCACGAATGTCTCGACTCGGTCGCCGAACCAGTATTCCACACCCCGGGACAGAACCGCGCCAAGGAAGATGGCGGAGAACACAGCCGGGGCCGCTGCGGCGATTGAGAACAATCCCACGAAACGCAGGTGCAGTCGTGGAGCCGGTTCACCGAACCTGCGCCCGCGGATGCGTCTGCGCACTCGGACGAAAACGACAAGCGCCAGCGCCAGGATCAGGATTGCATTGCCGGACAGAATGGCCAGGGCCAGGCTGTCACCGGGTTCCAGCGCATAGATATCGCCTAGGATGGCAACCGCGATCACCACAAGAACCGTCGTCGCCACGACGAAACCAAGCCCGAACAGGGCAGCAGAACGCGGCGAGATATTCTTGATCAAGCTGACAGATTCAGAATCTGACACGGCGTTTCCCGAACTCCAAAAAAGGTATCTTTACGCCGTTGTTGCCTAAAATCAACACTCGTGTTCCGGTCGCCACAATGTCAGCGCAGGCCGAGTTCTGCCATGCGTCGCGCCAGGGTATTGCGATTTACCCCGATGCGTGCCGCGGCCTTGGACTGGTTTCCGGTTTCAGCATCCAGGGCCTGCAGGATCAGCGCCCGGTCGAGCTGGTCGAGCCCTTCCTGGCGCGTAATGCCGCGCGTATTCATGTGCTGTGCGAGGAAGGCAAAGGGATCCCCTGCTTCCGGCGCCGTCACATCGTGACTGGCCCGGGACAATTCCTCCCGGACCAACTCGAGGCTCGGTCCTCCGGACTGGCTGGCGACGGCCAGTCGCGACAACACGGCTCGTAACTGGGCGGAATTACCCGGCCAGTTATAAGCCTGCAGGGCTTCAACGATATTGGCAGGCAGCGAGATCGGGGTGCGCCCGTCACGCCGGGCGAACTCGGTCAGGAAGGCCTGTGCCAGTGCCGGGATGTCATCGGCCCGCTGGCGTAGCGGCGGCAGGTCCACGCGGCTCTCCCCGAGGCGCGCCTGCAGGCGACCGCTCAGTTCAACCTTTCCCGGTGTGAAGGTTGCCACGACAAGCGCCTTGCCGGTATCCAGCCCGTCCAGCCCTGCCCCCAATTGCCGCTCGTCCCACTCATCCAGGCGAAGCCAGAGGTGATGGGAGGCAGACTGACAGGCGTCAAAGATCTCCTTGGGCGCGTGTGACGGTGTCAGGACCTGGATCTCCTCGCGGGCAACGCCGCGTGCCTCGAACAGGGTTTCGGCTGCTGTGCGCTTGCCCGTTCCCGCTTCACCAGTGATCAGGACATTGGCGCGGCTGCGTGCTGCCATGCCGATGGCCTTGAAACTGGGTTGCATCTCCTGTGATCGCCCGGACAGACCGCTTTCCGTCGCGCGCTCACGGGGCCGCATGCCCTTGCGAGCGGATTTGAGTGCCGCGGCAACGGTGGCCGCCAGCACATCCAGGTCGAACGGTTTGGGCAGGTATTCAAACACACCGACCTTCGAGGCGCCGATCGCGGTCTTGGCTGTCGTTTGTGCGCTCATCGCGATGACCGGCATATCCGGTTGCAGGCGCTTGAGCATGGGCAGGTGCTCGAACACATTGACGCCGTCGAGCAGAACATCGGTAAGCAACAGATCTGCCGCACCGTCCTGCAGCCAGGCGCGCGCCGTTTCAATCGCGCCGGTCGCGCGGACTTCATAACCCGCCGATGTCAGGCCACGGGTCACGACCTTGCGCAGGCTTTCATCGTCTTCGAGCAGAATGATCTTAGCGGCCATGGGTCCCTCGGCGGTCGGCAGGCAGTTTCAAATAAAAGGCGGTTGCACCCTCTCGGGTTTCGAAATCGAGACGCCCGCCGTGCAGCTGGGCAATTCGAGCGCAGAAGGAGAGCCCGAGCCCCTCTCCGGCCGGCTTGCTGGTGACGAAGGGCGTGAACAGGGAGGCGCGCAAGTCCGGCGCCACGCCGGGTCCATTGTCGCGGATGGCGATGACCAGGGGCGTCGGGCGAGCGCCTTCAACGCCCCGGTCCAGCGCATCGTAATAGGTTTCGACCCTTATCCTGGGCTCTGCTTGTTCAACCAGGGCATCCAGGGCGTTTTGCAATAGGTTCAGCACCACTTGCTGCAATAAAAGCGCGTCTCCACGCCCTTGCGGCAGCGAGGGGTCGAATTGCTCGGTGATCATTCCCGCACCAATGTTGGTGCCTCGCTCCAGGCGCTCAAGCGCTTCCACGCAGACCCGATTGAGATTGACGGGCTCATCCGCCTGTAACTCCACATCACCGATGCTGCTCCAGCGATTGGCGAGGCTGGTGATGCGGTCAACGTCTTCGATGATGGTTTCCGGCAGGTCCCGGTCCGGCTCGGGCACGGTGCGTTCGAGCAGCTGGGCAGCGCCCCGAATACTGGCGAGAGGGTTTTTCAGCTCATGCGCCAGCATGCGGCCGAAACCCAGCGCGGCCTGGTGTTCCTGTCGCCGCGCGGGGGCGCTGGGCAGGACGCTGAGCGTGGTGGTCCCGGCCTGGTGGTCATAGCTGGCGCTGAGGTCATAGCGACTGCCGGCAATCTCGGCATCGCGAACGATCACGGAATGCCCGGTGTCGATGGCTTGAAACACCGGTTCTGTAATCTGGGCATAGGCGGGGTGCAGCGCTTCAACGCCGTCCTTGGACAGGCGTTTCAGCGACAAACCCAGCCATTCCTGGGCTGCGGTGTTCAGCCAGAGCACGCGTTTGAGATCACTGAAGACCAACAGCGGAAATGGCAGGGCCTCGGCAGCGAGCTGCGCGGGATGATCCGTCAGCGTCCCCGTCATGCGGCCAGCATTTCCCGCGGATCGCCGAGACCTTCGATGCAATCGAACAGCGCGCGGCTGTCAAAGCTGCGGCAGAGAATGTCCTTCAGGGGGCGACGCTCATCCGCAAGCGCTTCGGGGATCTCGACATCGACGAATGAGGAAAAATGCTTGCGCATCATCCGGATGCCAAGGCCGCCGCCGTAAAACTCGATCGAGTCGGCCAATTGCGCATGCAGGGCCTGCCGCTTCTCCTCCCAGCTCACCGGTCGCGTCTTGCCAAGCAGTCTCGCGCCGATCTGGCCAACCAGCCAGGGCAGACCCTGGGCGGCACGCCCGATCATGACCGCATCGGCCCCCGAGCGTTCCAGCGCCAGGCGGGCATCGGCCTCGGTGCAGATATCGCCATTGACGATCAGCGGGATACGAATGGCTTCGCGCACCGGACGAACGGCATACCAGTCCGCCTCACCCTTGTAGAACTGCTGGCGGGTGCGACCATGGACGGTGACAAGCTGGATGCCCGCGTTCTCTGCACGGCGCGCTAGTTCGGCAGCATTGAGACTGGCATGGTCCCACCCCAGTCGCATCTTCAGGGTGACCGGCAGCCGCGTCGCCGCAACAGTCGCTTCGATCAGCGTCATGGCGTGGTCTAGGTCCCGCATCAGTGCGGACCCGGACAGGCCCTTTGTCACCTGTCGAGCCGGGCAGCCCATATTGATGTCGACAATGTCGGCACCCGCGTCTTCCGCAATTCGAGCGCCTTCGGACATCCAGTGGGCCTCGCGCCCGGCCAGCTGGATAATCCGCGGATTGAGGCTGGCGTCGCTTGCAGCCTTGCGCACCATGTCGCGGCGCCCGGCGGCGAGTGCGTCACTGGCGACCATCTCGGAAACGACAGCGCCGGCGCCAAAGGCCTGGGCCTGGCGGCGAAAGGGCAAGTCGGTAACACCGGACATCGGCGCCAGCACGGCCGGTATATCGATCTCGTGTTTGCCGATTGAAAAGCTCATGTTAGGTGACTGCCTCTTCGCGCTCGCGTCGCGATAACGCTAACGATTTTGCTGCACTGCGGCAATGCATGGGACTGCCACATGAGTTGTGCTGCTATTCTGGTCGCTGCCGGACGGGGTGAACGCGCGGGCGGCGGCGTGCCCAAGCAATACCGTGATCTCGCCGGAAAAATGGTGCTGGAACGGACGCTTGAGCGCTTTCTCGGACATCCGGCCATCGACGATGTCGTTGTTGTTATCAATCCTGATGACGCGGCTTTTTTCGCTGGTATCGACGCCCCGGTGCTCTGGGTAAATGGCGGGGCAACGCGAACAGCTTCGGTGCGCGCCGGGCTGGCCGCGCTGGAATCGCGCCGATCGGAACAGGTTCTGATTCACGATGCGGCCCGCCCTTTCGTCTCCGACCGGGTGATCTCGGACGTCGTCGACGCCCTCGCAGATGCTCCGGCGGCCTTGCCGGTACTGCCGGTGACAGACGCCCTCCTTGCCCATGCGGACGGAAACATGTGCGACAGCGTCGATCGGGACCGGTTGCGCGCGGCCCAGACGCCGCAGGGTTTTCGCCTGGATGCCTTGCTGGATGCCTATGAAAAGCTGGGAGACGCCAGCGCACATGATGATGCGTCTGTGGCGTTGGCTGCCGGCCTTCAGGTTCATCTGACCCGGGGTGAGGCCGGGAATTTCAAATTGACGACCCCTGAGGATTTTGAACGCGCTGAAGCGCTGCTGGGAAAGACCGATATGATCTATGTCACCGGACAAGGGTTTGATGTGCACCGCCTTGAGCCGTCTGATCACATGTATCTGTGCGGTGTTCGGCTGGACCAGGATTTTGGCCTGGTAGGGCATTCGGATGCGGATGTCGGCCTGCA
>JAYZXG010000262.1:0-8202 GCA_036141435.1 Pseudomonadota bacterium
AAGAGCTCGGTCGGCCGGGTTGATGACGCGCCGGCAAAGGCGAGCGTGCCGTCATCGGCGACGCTGAAACTTCCACCGGTGTAGGGACGTCCGAAAACCGGGTCGCCCAGGCCGCCGACCAGCGGCGTCAGGTCGCCATCCAGTCCGATTTGCGCGACCACCGTGTCGCCACTGTCCTCATACTGCACGTAAAGCGAACGACCGTCCGCGCTCCATCGCGGGGCCGCGACGGAGCGGTCCAGCTGCGTGCTGAGCTCCCGATGCTCGCCACTCTGCGTATCCAGCACGGAGAGGCGGGTGTTGTGATAGCCCATCTCGATGTCGTCATAGCCCAGATAGGCGATATAGCGTCCGTCCGGCGACACCCTTGGCGCAGTGTCCGGTCCCAGCCTGTTGGTCAATTGCATCCACCCGCCCTCGAGCAGGTCGACCCGGTAGAGTTCACTGTTGGGGGCGGCGGTCTCGGAGACCTGGCGGTCCGCCGAGAGAATGAGGGATCTGTTGTCCGCAGACCACGCCAGGCCATCAATGTTCGGCGAGCGGGTCTTGGGGAGGGGCGTGATGTTGCCGCTCTGGGCATCGATGACAAACACCTGCTGGTCGCCGTAGGGAAGGGGGCCAAACCCGTCCAGTCGGAAAACCAGCCGGTCCTCGACAATTGCTGCCGCTGCCCAGTCCTCGCCAGCCGGCGTCACGCCACGATCGGCAGCTTCCGGCGCAGTACCGGCCACGAAGCCGATGAAGGCCAGCATGGACGCGTCTGGCGACCAGGCCAGGCCGTTGAGGCCGCCATCGATCCGGGTCAGTCGCTCGTCGCGCCGCGTCTCCGGGTAGTGCCGGTGCAGCGCCGGTCCATTATCGCCCTGGCGGATATAGACAAAGCTCTCGCCATCGGGGGCCCAGAGCGGCGAGGACGAGGTCGCATCTCCCGGCGTCAGCGCATACTGGCCCTGCCCGTCAGGTCGGGTGACCCAGACATTGGACAAGGTGCTGTCGGACACGCGGTCATTGGAGCGGCGCACATAGCTGACCCAGGCGCCTGACGGGTTGATGCGCGCGTCGGTGATCGCTTCCAGTTCGTAGAGGTCGGCGGGATGAAAGGGGCGCTGGGGCGTTTCTGATTGTGTGAGCGCCAGCGACAGGCTGGCGAGGATCAAGGCGGTAGACACATCCAACTCCTGGAAAACGATTTGGCTCAGACTAACCACTCCGCCCGCCGATTGAAGTGTTGCGCAATGGGCACACCGCTGGTGTAAAAGTGGATGTCAGCCATTCAGAAACTTCGCTTGGCGGCGAAAACGCTTCACCTTGGACGTCATCGATCCGTCACGAGGCGGGCGACAGGTGGCCAACAAGGCCAGGTTATCCGCGCGAGCTCAAACCTGATGCGGATAGGGGAGGAAGATAAAGTTATGAAACTTTTAAAGAAATCGCTTTTGGCCGGTGCTGCGACTGCGATTGCAGTGTCTGGCGCTGCGTTTGCGCAGGAGACCCGTACCGTCGACACCATCACGGTCACGGCGCAGAAGCGCGAGCAAGGCATCCAGGACGTACCGGTCGCGGTAACCGCCTATAACGCGGAATTGCTGCAGAATGCCGGCGTACGTGACCTGAAGGATCTGGCCGTCATCGCGCCGGGTATCAACATCACATCCACGTCGAACGAATTCGTCACGACGGCCCGTATCCGGGGTATCGGTACGGTTGGCGACAACCCGGGTCTGGAAAGCTCCGTGGGTATCGTCATCAACGGCGTGCCGCGTGCCCGCAACGGCGTGGGTTTCAACGATCTTGGCGAGCTTGAGCGCATCGAGGTCCTGCGGGGTCCGCAGGGCACGCTGTTCGGCGCGAACACTTCGGCCGGTATCATCAACATCGTGACCGCGCGTCCCGAGTTCGAAACCAGCACCAATGTTGAAGCGTCCTACATCGGCGGTGACGCCAATGGTTGGGCTCTGTCCGGTTCCGCGACCGGTGGCTTCGGTGATCTGGTCGCCGCGCGTGTCTACGCTGCGACGCGCCAGCGCGACGGTTTCCAAGACGTAATGACCTTTGGCGGTCCGCGTACGGAAAACGAAGATGCCAACCAGAGCTTCTACACGGTGTCCGGCCAGGTCCTGTTCGACTTCAACGACGATGTGAATCTGCTCATCGGTGCCGATTACACCGAGCGTGACGAGGACTGCTGTGGCGCGCCGAGCATTGTCTCTGGACCCACCGCACTTGCTCTCAATGCACTGGTGCCGGGTTCCCGTCCGGTCCCGGGCAGCGAGGATCCGTTCAGCCGTATGATCCAGTCCAACCGCGACACCTCTCAGCTGATCGCGGACCAGGGTCTTCAGGGCGAGCTGAACTGGGACTTCGACAACTTCACGCTGACGGCCATCCTGTCTGACCGCTCCTATCGTCTCGACAGCGGCCAGGATACGGACTTCACCGGTGCAGACGTTGCGTATCGCGATACCAACACCAACTCCTTCCGGTTCAACAATCTGACGTTTGAAACGCGGATCGCTGGCCAGAATGACCGTCTCGACTGGATGGTCGGGATGTTCTACTCCGACGAAGGCCTGCGCCGCGTCGACTCCATCCAGATGGGTGCACACTTCGAGCCGTATCTCGGCCTTCTCGGTGGCAGCCCGACGCTTGTGACCGATCTCGCGAACGGCCTCGGTGGTGCATTTATCCCGGGCTTCACGCCGTTGGCTGTGGGTGCTGGCGCGCCGCTGGGCGGTGGCAACCCGATCGGTGATGCCTTCCAGCAAAACGGTGAAAGCCTCAGCTTCTTCACCCACAACACGCTGGCCATCGGTGAAAACACGGACCTGACTTTCGGTCTGCGTCACACGACCACCGAAAAAGAAGCGACGTTCGATTTCGGTAACAGCAATGTGCCGGCCTGTGATGTCTGGGAAACCGTATTCGGTGATGCCCTCGACTTCTCCACGCCGACCGCTGGCGCTATCCTCGCAGGCTTTTCTGCGGGTTCCGGCGTTCCGATCCCGAGCCTGGTGCAGTTTGGTACCTTTACCTGTCTGCCGTTCGCCCGTGACGTCTACTCCCAGATTGATCACTCACAGTCTCTCGAAGAGAACGAGCTGACCGGACTGCTGTCCCTGTCGCATCGTTTCAACGAGGACCTGCTGGCCTACGGTACGCTGTCGCGTGGTTACAAGGCCGGTGGCTTCAACCTGGACCGCTTCACGCAGGCCGGTTCATCCGCCGTGGACTTTACATCTGTCCTCGCGGACCCGACCTCTTATCCGGCACGCTTTGATCCGGAAATCGTCAACAGCTTCGAGCTGGGCTTCAAGACCGAGTGGGCCAATGACACTGTTCTGGCCAACTTCTACATCTTCCGGTCCGACTTCGAGACCTATCAGCTGAACACCTTCAACGGCATCGGCTTCTTCGTGACGTCCATCGACGGCGCGCAGACGCAGGGTGCGGAAGCTGAACTGCTGTGGTTCCCGGAATCCATGCCGGGCCTGACCCTGCAGGGTGGTGTGACCTATGCCGACGCGACGTATGACGAGTTCGCGCCGACCGGTACGGCAGATGTTGACCGTCTGTCCGGCCAGAACTTCTCTCTGGCGCCGGAATGGTACACGTCCGGTTCCGTTACCTATGAAGGTAACCTGGAGAACGGCATGACGTGGCTGGCTCACCTTGATGGTCGCTGGGTCTCTGAGCAGAACACGGGTTCTGACCTTGATCCGGAGAAAATCCAGGAAGGCTATGCGCTGTTCAACGGCCGTGTCGGTATCGGTGCGGAAGACGAAAGCTGGCGTCTGGAGCTGTGGGGCCGCAACCTGGCCGACGAGGAGTATATCCAGGTCGGTTTCGACGGTCCGTTCCAGCCGGGTTCGTTCAACGCCTTCCTCGGTTCTCCGCGCAGCTGGGGCGTGACCTTCCGGTCTCGCCGCTAACGCGGACACAAGACGTGTGGAAAGGGCCGGTGCTTGCACTGGCCCTTTTTGCTTGAACGCTGGAAACTTCCAACCGGTGATGGTAGTGGCGAATTTGGGTGATGCCTATTTTCTGCCGCGATATGCTGGTTCAAGCGGGCTGCGATTCGACGCGTAGCTGCACCCTGATGGATAGAGGTGAGATGACACAACGTGCCAAAAAACTCCTTCTGATGGCTGCTGGCGTCTGGCTGGTCATGACCATTCTTGCGGTGAGCTTCGGGCCGGTTTCGATTGCGTCGATGGAGCGTCGCCTCGAGGCCAATGCGCGCCAGGCGCTGGATCGGCGCGGGCTGAACTGGGCCCAGGTCAGCATGAATGGCCAGACAGCGACGGTGACCGGCGCTGCACCCGATGATGACCAGCGTCAGGCGGCCGTGGCGATTGTCCAGGCCTCGACCTGGTCGGGCGGTGTGGTGGCCGGTGGCGTGACGCGGGTCAATGACGAGATGACCAGTGCGCGTCTCCAGCGGGGCTTCTTCATCCGTGCCGACCTCGTGTCCAATGCCCGCGTCCTGGTGCGTGGCGGTGCGGCAGATGATGCTACTCGTAGCGAAATCGAGAGTTTTGCCGAAGCCAGTTTTTCCAACGGGGCCAATGTCGACCTGATCCTGGTGCCGGGTGGCCTGGCTCATCCGAGCTGGGAGGACACGGTGAAGCGCCTGCTGGGTCAGCTGGCGCGACTGGAGCAGGGCGCAATCTATGTCTCCGGGGACTCTGCGGCCCTCGTGGGCGAAGCCGCCAATCCACAGATTGCACAATCCGTGACCCGGACGCTGGCCTCGCTGCCAGAGCCCTATCAAGGCGCCTCCCTGATCACGCCATCCGGCGCGCCGGCAGAGGTGTCCATCGCGGACATGGCCGGTTGTGACGCGGTTATCCGGGCGGCTCACGGGACTGATGACCTGCGCTTCGACCAGGATGGTGTGGCGCCAAGCCCCCTGACCGAGGTTGCGCTGCGCCGCATGGCAGAAGTGTTTCAGGCCTGTCCCGACCCGCTGCGTCTGCGGGTCGAGATCGGTATTGCTGAGGGCGGGCGCGAGCTCGCCGCCGCGCGCTCGGAACGGGTGCAGGATTTGCTGATCAGCGCAGGGGCTGCCGCTGGGCGTCTGGATGTGGTTCTGGAAACGAACGCTGTGCGTCTGATCCAGTTTGAAATTGAAAACGACGAGGAATAGGCATGTTTTGGTTGATCTGGCAGATGGGACTTCTCCTGTTGGTAGCGTTCGGCCTCGGACTGTTCTTTGGTCGACAGATCTGGAGCGGGGATGCCCGCAGCGCCGAGGCAGACCAGGCGCTCGCTGAAGCGGCGCGGCTGCGGTCCGAGAATGAAAACCTGGCCCGACGTCTCGGTGAGTCCGAAGCCCGGGCGAAAGATGTCACGCCAGCGGTAACGCCGGAGCCTGCTCCGACGACCACACCTGCCGAGCCGGCCAAGACCGAAAACCGTCCGATCAAACCGGCAAAGGCGGCCACGGCAACGGGTGATGCGGCCGAGGACCTCACCCGTATCAAGGGTCTGGGCCCGAAAGCTGCTGCGGCGCTTCACGACGGCGGCGTCAGCCGCTTTGCGCAGATCGCCGCCTGGACCGACGCGGATATCCAGGACTGGGATGCGCGTATCAATGGGCGCGGCCGGATCGCTCGGGACGACTGGGTCGGACAGGCAAAAACGCTCGCGGGCTAGTTTTGCGAGACGCCGAACAATTCCATGCCTTCTGCGCGGCTTTGCCCGCAACCAGCCATGTTGTGCAATGGGGTGGGCATGATGTCTGGAAGGTCGGCGGCAAGGTCTTTGTGGTCGCAGGCTTCGACGAGGACGGCGGACCACGCTTCTCATTCAAGGTATTGGATATCTCTTTCGAGATCCTGCGTGAACAACCGGGGCTGCGGCCGGCCCCCTACCTTGCCTCGCGCGGAATGAGCTGGATCCAGCATTTTGCGGAGCCCGGCCTCGATGATGCAGCGTTGCGGGATTATATCCGCGAAAGCCACCGCCTCGTGGCGGCGGGGCTGACCAAGAAAAAGCAGAGAGAGTTGGGCCTGCTCGGCGACTAGTCGATTTCCGCGTAGTTCAGGACATCAACTGCGTTGTAGGCGTTCCGGTCCTGCGGCATCTCACCTGTCCGGATAAGGATTTCCAGCGATACACGTTTCTCGCCCGCATCACCGTCGAAGTGCACACCGACGCCGACTGATGTTCCCGAACGTCCGCCGGATCCGAACCTGTGGCTGACACCGGTGCGCACGCGGACCGGGTCTCGGTCATTGCCATCTCGCGAGCGAGAGACGACCAGGAACCATTCGCCATCATTGAGCAGCGTGACTTCGGCCGCGCGACGCAAGGCCATGTCTTCCGCATCACGCAGGGACATGTCCGCGCCCGCATCGAAATGAATGCGGAAGCGATCGCTTTCGATCTGCTGTTCCGAATAGCCGCGGTCACGGCCGTTCGCAGGGGCATAGGTTGTCGGAGTGCTGGCGCAGGCGGTCAAGCTCACAGCAAGTGCCAAAGGCAGAAGCATACGCATGGATACATCCTTTTCACAGGCGGGGGCGGGCTAACGATAGCCGGTCATGATCGAGTAAAAGCACCAAGCCGCGCTGCAATCCTCGATATAAACTCGGACTGTATAAGTTCCGGCGCGACTGAAATAGAGGTTGGCGGAACGCTGTCCGCTATCGCGGTCCCACCGGGCCGGCTGGCCATTCTCAAGTTCGGACAGGCTGATCCAGCGCGTATCTGTGTCGCTGCCTATGGCGATATAACCTGGCTCTGTCAGACGGAAGGTATGGTCGCGGTAATGTTCGTCTTGCAGAGATTGGATGCTGTAATTCCAGGTCCGTGTGACGCCGACAGATCTGAATTCGCTTTCGAGTGAATCCAGAGATTGCTCGATATAGGGAATTTGCCCGATCCCCTGAGCCGTGGCCGGGGATGAGAGAGTCAGCAGACCCAGCAAGACTACACTCGAAAGCAAACGCAACATTCTGCCCCCCTGCGGCTGTTGCCACAAAGGTTAGCGCAGCTTCACGTGTCTGTCTCGCTATACCCGGTCAATCGTTGTCGATATCGACGCCCATGCGTTCCAGCATCACGATGGCGCTGTCGGCGATGATCGTGCCCGGTGGGAAGACGGCGGCCGCGCCCATCTGGCGCAGGACTGGCTCGTCATCCGGCGGGATGACCCCGCCCACGATCACGAGGATATCGTCGCGGCCCTTGTCTCGCAGGGCATTGCGCAGTTCCGGAACCAGTGTCAGATGCCCCGCAGCGAGCGACGACGCTGCTGCTGCATGCACATTTTCCTCGACCGCCAGTGCCGCAGCCTCTTCCGGAGTCTGGAAGAGCGGTCCGGCGACGACGTCCCAGCCCAGATCGGCATAGGCCGAGGCGACAACTTTCTGGCCGCGGTCATGCCCGTCCTGGCCCAGCTTGGCGATCAGGATCTTGGGCTTGCGGCCGTGACGCTTCTGGAAATCCGCGGCAAAACGTTTGGCCAGCGTGATACGGTCATCATCACCGGCTGCGGCGGCATAGACGCCCTTCACGGTCTGGATCTTCGCCACATGGCGGTTGAAAGAGCGCTCCATGGCGTCCGAGATTTCACCAACGGTTGCCTTGGCGCGGGCGGCATCAACAGCCAGCGCGAGCAGATTGCCCTCGCCGGAGCGGGCAGCATTGGCGAGCGTGTCCAGCTTGGCTGTGACCTCGGCGCTGTCGCGCTCCTGGCGCAGGCGTTCGAGCTTCTCGATCTGCTGTTTGCGAACCAGATAATTGTCGACCTTGAGAACCGGAACGTCCTCTTCCTCGTCGAGACGGAACTTGTTGACGCCGGTGATCGTCTGCTGACCGCTGTCGATCATCGCCTGGGTGCGTGCTGCAGCTTCCTCGATACGCAGTTTCGGGATGCCGGCATCAATGGCCTTGGCCATGCCGCCGAGCGTGTCGACCTCCGCGATGTGATCAAGCGCCTTGGCCGCGAGATCATGGGTGAGCCGTTCGATATAGTGGCTGCCGCCCCACGGGTCGGCGGCGTCACACAAATGCGCCTCGGTCTGCAGCAGGAGCTGCGTGTTGCGGGCAATGCGGGCGGAGAAGTCGGTCGGCAGCGCCAGGGCTTCGTCCAGCGAATTGGTGTGCAGGGACTGGGTGTGACCGTCCACCGCGGCGATGGCTTCCAGTGCCGTGCGACCGACATTGTTGAATACGTCCTGGGCCGTCAGTGACCAG
>JAYZXG010000263.1:0-4748 GCA_036141435.1 Pseudomonadota bacterium
GAGATTCCCTCACAGCTTATCGATGAGGCCGTACCCGCTTTCGACCTGCCGGCCATCGAGGGGTTTGACCAAGGGCTGAGCCATGAGGATATCCAGGGCGAGGTCGTGCTGTTGAACTTCTTCGGTTCATGGTGTCCGCCCTGTCTAATCGAACATCCGATGCTGATGCAGATCGCCCGGTCAGGCACGGTGCCCATCTATGCGATCGACTGGAAAGACGAACCCGGCGCCGGCGCGGCCTGGCTCGAGCGCCACGGTAATCCGTTCGTGCGTATCGGCGACGATCAATCCGGCCGGACGGCGATTGATTTTGGCGTGACCGGTGCGCCGGAAACCTTCCTGATCGATCGCAATGGACGGGTGCGTTATCGCCATGTCGGTGTCATTACCGAAGAGGTCTGGGAAGACACCCTGCGTCCAATGGTGGAGGCGTTGCAGCGCTCATGAAAAAACTCCTGCTGGCACTGTCCACCCTGGCCCTGGTCGCTATGGCGCCGGGTCCCGACGAGATCATGGAAGATCCCGCTCTGGAGCAGCGCGCGATGGCGCTCTATGACCAGCTGCGTTGCGTTGTCTGCCAGAGCCAGTCCATTGGTTCCTCCGACGCACCACTTGCCGTTGACATGCGCAGCGTCGTCCGCGAGCGCCTGCTGGTCGGGTCCAGCGACGGTGAGGTGCTGGGTTACATGCAGGAACGCTATGGCGACTACGTCCTGATGCGCCCGCCGCTGCAGGCCAATACGCTGTTCTTGTGGGGCATGCCGCTGATCTTCGTCGCCGCGGGTGGCTTGCTCGCCTTCCGGTACATCCGAGCGCAGGCCGTGGATGACGAGGCGCTCTCCGAGGAGGATCTCGAGAAGGCCGAGGCGCTGATGAAAGAGGAGGGGCTGGAATGATCTGGTTTCTCCTTGCCCTGATCGGGACGCTGGTCGCCCTGGCCCTGATCCTGCCCTTCCTGAGCACGCGTCGCCTGGAGCTGTCCGATGGGCTTGGCGTGTTCAATGGCCAGCTGGCCGAATTGCAACGTGATCGCGAGCTGGGCCTGATTTCCGAGGACGAATCGCGCCGGGCCGAGGCTGAGATCAAACGCCGTCTCCTGCGCGCCAGCGAGCAGGTCGAAACCGCAGGCGAAGCCAGCCCGGGTCTGCGCCAGGCCTCCATCGCGATCTGCACACTCACGGTCGCGGCGGCGGTGGCGATCTATATGTGGCTGGGCAGCCCGCACCTGATCGGCGAGCAAGCGGTGGAACAGCCCAGCCTCAGCGAAGAACAGGTCGCGTTCATCAACGAGGTGGACGCGCTGGCGAGTGATCTGCTGGCCAATCCGGACAATGCGCCCGGCTGGGCCGGGCTTGGCCAGGCCTATATGGTGATGGGCCGTTATGGCGAAGCGGCGATTGCCTTCAACAATGCGATCAATCTGGTGCCCGACTCATCGGCCTTGTTCGCATCCCTGGGCGAGGCGTATCTCTATGCTGAAGGCGGCAATTTCAACCCGTCCGCACGCGAGGCGTTTCAGCGCGCATATGACCTGGACCCGCAGAATGTGCGGGCGCGTTTCTTCATCGCGGAGGCGATCTATCAGTCCGGAGATCAGGCAACAGCGGAGCGCTTGTGGCAGGAGCTGATCGCCTCCATGCCTGAAGGCGATCCAGCGCGGGCCATGATCCTGCGTCGGTTAGAGGCCCTGGGCGAGCAGCCCTGATATCAGCCGAGCGCCCGTTCCGTGGCGTCCTCGCCAGCGGGCTTCTCGTTGTCTGCGCGGAGCCAGGCGACAAATACGTCGAGCTGGCGTTCCGCCTCGAGCACATAGTGTTCAGGAATATTGGTACGGTCGACCAATTCAGAGCGTACGGATGGCGGGCACGCCATGGCTCCGCCCAGAACAACCGCCGCAGCACCAAACATAATAAGTCCGCTTTTCATCAACGCCTCCCCAGCCGTGAATCGGATCAAGTTTGTAGGGTTACGAAACCGTAATGCCGGCGGTCGGTCCATCCCGAGAAACGATAAACCATGACATTTTTTCAAAAAATCTGGCTCAAACGCACATAAATGCCGATTGAATTGCGCAGACAAATCGCTTGAGAGGGCCAGGGCCGACCGCAAATCCTGACGCGGCTTCAGTTGTTAATTGACGACAGCGCGAACCGGCGCAAATCTCCTCGCAGAACATAATTCCGGTCGATTCAGAGTCAGAAAGTCCCGTCCCATGAATACACCCTCCCGCGTGGTCGCTCGTTCGCAGGCGATTGTGAAATCCTGGAAGACGCTCAACTGGGCGAGTGCCTTTTCCGCCTTCATCTATCCGGCTCTCGGCGTGGCGCTCCTGATCACCATGATTGTCCTCGGCCTGGCGCTCGAGGGGCTGACCCTGCACTGGTGGTATGCACCGATCGCCATCGGCGTGACGGCGCTGACGATCTTTCTCTGCAATATGGGCATCGGCCCGCTGCACCGGATCTGGCAACACCGTGCGGGTGAGATCAAATGGCCGGCCCAGGTGGTGGTCATGTTCAATTGCATCCTGGCCATGCAGGGGTCCTTGAAGGACTGGGTGAACTATCACTCACAGCATCACCGTTTCGCCGACAAGCCGGGCGATCCGCACAATCCGTTCGAGAGCAAGACCTGGGCGTGGATTGGCTGGATCCTTTTCCGCGATGAAAAAGACCTCGAACGACCGATGCCGATGTGGCTGAAGGAGAACAAGGTTGTCCTGTTCGGCGATCGCTTCCACATCACGTTGTCATTGATCATGCACTTCCTCGTCCCGGCGATCATCTACGCGATCGTCGCGATGGCCGGCGGATCACTGATCTTCACGGCATTGCTGCATGCATGTGTGATTATCGGCCGCGGGATCCAGTTCCATGCGACCGTGTTGGGTGTGAACGTCTATGGCCACCTGAAGACACCGCTCTGGGTCGATTACCTGCTGGCCTTGCTGACGGGCGGCGAGGCGCTACATGACCATCATCATGAGCACCCGAAGAGCGCGTTGCATCTCCCCAAAAAAGGCTTCTGGAACCGCGTCGTTGATTACAATGGCACATTTTTGCTGGTTCTTCGCCGTCTGGGGCTTGCCAAAAACCTCGAAATCGCGCCTCAATTCACCTGATCCCGGTTTATGGGACGGCAAATGGAGCCGGAAGAGCTTCGCGTAATGAGTTGACGTGTGCGTAAACGTCACTGTGCCCTCAGGGCCGATAAGGGGAGAGATATGTCTGACCTGGAAACCTTCCGCGCGGAAACGCGTGCGTGGCTGGAAGCCAATTGTCCGGAAGAAATGCGCCAGCCGCTAGGCTCGGAAGGCGATATCTGCTGGGGCGGCAAGCGCTGGCAATTCAAGAGCGAGGCCCAGAAGGTCTGGCTGGAGCGGATGGCCGAGAAGGGCTGGACCGTACCGGAATGGCCTGTTGAATACGGTGGTGCCGGGCTCAGCAAGGAAGAAGCCAAGGTTCTGCGCGCCGAGATGAAGGCCATCAAGGCGCGTTCGCCCTTGAACTCCTTCGGTATCTGGATGCTTGGGCCGGCCTTGCTCAAATTCGGCAATGAAGAGCAAAAGCTGGAACACCTGCCCAAGATCGCCCGCGGTGAAATCCGCTGGGCCCAGGGCTATTCCGAACCCAATGCCGGTTCCGATCTCGCCGCGCTGATGACCAAGTGTGAGGACCAGGGCGACCATTACCTGATCAACGGCCAGAAAATCTGGACCTCCTACGCGGATGAAAGCGACTGGATCTTCGTTCTGGTGCGCACCGATTTCGAGGCGAAGAAGCATGAGGGCATCAGCTTTGTCCTTGTCGATATGAGCCAGGACGGTGTGACGACCAAGCCGATCAAGCTGATCTCCGGAAAATCGCCGTTCTGTGAAACTTTCTTCGATGATGCCCGGTGCGAGAAACACAATGTGGTGGGCGAGAAGAACAAGGGCTGGACGATCGCCAAGTATCTGCTCACGCACGAACGCGAGATGATTGGCGGGATGGGCCAGGGGTCCGGTGGCATGCGCCCGATGGGCGATATCGCGGCCCAGCAAATCGGTCTGGATGATCGTGGCATGCTGGCAGATCCGATCCTGCGGACGGATGTGGCGCGCGCCGAGATCGACGGGCTTGCCTTCCTGGCGACGATGGAGCGCGTGACGGACGAGGCCAAGTCTGGCCAGGGCGTCGGCGCCAATTCCTCCATGCTCAAATATTACGGAACGGAGCTGAACAAGCGCCGGTTCGAATTGATGATGGACAGTGCCGGCAGTGACGGTCTGGAGTGGGGCGCCGAGCGCGATGTGGCGAGCCACTGGCTGCGCACCAAGGCGAACTCCATCGAGGGCGGCACCTCCGAGGTCCAGCTCAACATCATTTCAAAACGCATCTTGAACTTGCCGACGGCTTAAGCCGCGCTCTGGGAGGATTTGATCATGGCAATGGTCCTAAGCGAAGAAGCCGGCATGCTGAAAGATGCGGCCAAGGGATTCCTGGCTGACAGCGCTCCGGTGAGCCAGCTGCGCAGGTTGCGCGATGAGGAAAATGCGGACGGTTTCGACCGCTCGACATGGAAGGCAATGGCGGAGATGGGCTGGACCAGCGTGCTGGTGCCCGAGGAACATGGCGGCGTTGCCATGGGCCATGTCGCTGCCGGTGTGATCGCCGAGGAAATGGGGCGCACGCTGACGGCGTCTCCCTATCTCTCGACGGCTATCATGGGCGCGACGGCGCTGTCTCGTTTCGGTTCGGACGCCCAGA
>JAYZXG010000264.1:0-3795 GCA_036141435.1 Pseudomonadota bacterium
GAGGCGGAGCACCATCCCTCGGTCAGCCTGGACTGGGAGACGAATTCCTTCACCAGAAACATGGCGTTGCTGTTGCCTCTGGCCAGCTTCACCTTTGTTCTCGGCACCCTGATTGCCAGCTTCCGGTTCAAGCGGATCAAGCGGCGCGTACTGTGGACCGTGTTCATTCTCAGCAGCTACCCCGTCTTCGAATTCAACTGGAGTACCGAAATCTGGACAATGGTCGCACCCGCGATAACGTCCAGCGAGGGCAGTGTGGATTTCAAACTGATCTCACTGACCTTCCTGGGAGCCGGTTTTGAGGACTATGCTCCGCTTGAGGCCGCGTTGATCACAGTCGGCTTTCCGTTCGGGGCGCTTATCTTCTGGTACCGGGTTATGCGGGGCGGGCCCACGCGCAAGCCGGACGACGAGGAACGCCTGCGCGGCTAGGCCGTGCCATTGCCCCAGTTTTGCGAGAGCTGTTCGCACAGATGCTCGGCAGCGCGTGCGGCCAGGTCCGGCGGATTGTTGAGAAATTCCGGCAATTGCCCCCGGGTCAGCGGGCGTGACAGCAAATAGCCCTGGATCAGGACTTCCGGCTGGTCGCCCAGTGCCGACATCTCATCGAGGTCCTCGATGCCCTCGACCACGACCCCCATGCCCAGCTGGTGAGCCAGCTCGATGGTCGAGGCGACGATGATCTGGGCCTCCGGCTCGTTCTGCAGGCCGGAAATGAAGGACCGGTCGATCTTGATCTTGTCGAACGGGAAGGCGCGCAGATAGTTCAGCGATGCGTAGCCGGTGCCAAAATCATCCATGGACAGGACGACGCCCAGCTCCTTGAGCCGTCGCATCAGCCCGAGTGCACGGGCCTCGTCATCAATCAGGACGCCTTCGGTGATTTCGATCTCGAGACGATGCGGTTCCAGACCGGAACTCGACAGGGCACGTTCCACCGAGAGAATGAAATTGCCCTGTTTGAACTGCGCGGGCGAGACATTGATGGAGACGCGCTGACCACCGGGCCAGTACACCGCCTCGCGACAGGCCTGCTCCAGCACCCACTGTCCCAGTTTCAGGATCTGTCCGCTTTCCTCGGCCAGCTGGATGAATTCCGCCGGCGAGACGAAACCGCGTACCTCGTCTTCCCAGCGCACCAGCGCCTCGAAACCGACGATATCGCCCGTACCCAGATGGGCCTGGGGCTGGAAATGCAGATCCAGGATCTCGTCCTCGATCGCCAGGGCCAGGTCCGATTCCAGCAGACGGCGCTCCTGCAATTCCCGACCCATTTTCGGATCGAACTCGCAGACGCAATTGCGACCCAGATTCTTCGCCTTGTAGAGCGCAAGGTCTGCCTGGTTCATCAGGCGGTCCGGATCCTCGCCATCCAGCGGGAACATGGTGACCCCGCCCGACGCGCTGACATTGAGATGGACCGCGCCCAGGGTGACCGGCGAGCCGACGGACGACACCACGCGTTCCGCGACGGCCGTGGCGGCCATGCGGCTCTCCACGCCCGGCAGGATCACCGCAAACTCGTCCCCACTGAGACGCGCAGCGATCGCGCCCTTGGGCAGGGCGTCCTGCATGCGTTGCGCAACGGTCTTGAGCAATTCATCGCCCGCAGCATGCCCGTGCACATCATTGACTTCCTTGAAGCGATCCAGATCGAAGAACATCAGCGCGACTTCGGAATGATCGCCCCAGGCCAGGGTGAGCGCGTTTTCAAGGCACTCGCGGAAACGCAGGCGGTTGGGCAAGCCGGTCAGCGCGTCATGATGCGCCATGTGCATGATGCGCTGGCGCGAGCGCTCCTCGCTGGAAATATCGCGGAAAGCCAGGATCAGGCTCTCGCGCTTGCGGTACTCGATCTGGCGACAGCTGACCTGCGCCGTGATGTCCTCTGCGCTGCGCGATCGCAGATGGCAGGTGGCCTTCTGACCACATTCGAGCCGCTGCAGGCGTTCAACGGATTGCGCGTCGAGCGCCAGCTTGCTGATGGGCATGTCGATCAGGTCCGGCTTGGACAGGCCGGTCATCTCGCAGATCCGGTCATTCGCCTCGACGATGCGGTCCTCCTGGACCAGGACAAGACCTTCAAAGGTTGAATTGGCCAGGGCATTGATCCGCTGCCCCTCCGCTTCGCGTCGCTTGCCAATATGCAGGTCGAACAGGGCGAAGGTCAGTCCGAGTCCGGCGATTGGCAGAATACCCAGCGCAATCGTCAGCCCCAGAAGTTTCGGCGCCATCTCCAGCTTGTTCAGCGGCATGGATGCCGCATCACTGATCTCGAGCGCCGTCGTCAGCGTGACATAGGCAATACCGGGAATGGTCGACAGCAGGAGCGCCGCGAGCCCCAGCCCCAGCCAGCCCTGCACGCGCGCCGCCGTCAGGGCGCTGATCATGGCGATCACGATGACCGCGCCCATGCCCAGACAGGCCGTGGTTTCATTCCAGCCGACCGGCACCGGGGCACTGACCGCGTTCAGTCCGAAATAGATCATGGCGGCCGTGCCTGCGCCGACCGTTGCACCGCCGAGCAGGCTGCCCAGCCGGTGCTTGAAGAAGGTCATCACCGTCCAGCCGGCGCACGCCATGCCCACGCCGACGAGGAAAGCGGACAGGACCAGGAAAGGATCAAAGGCGATGGTCGTGCCCGCATTGAAGCCCATCAGGGCGACAAAACCCGCACCCCAGCTGCCGATACCAGTCAGGAAACCGGCCACGGTCAGCCAGACCAGGCGTCTTTCATCTTCCAGGATGAGGATACGGCGTACCGCTGCGGTTGCAGCAACCGCGCAGGCCAGGCTCAACAGAGCAGCAATCCCCAGCAGCCACAGATCATGTACTGCGGCCGAATTGACCATTACTTCTTTCACGTCTTTTGACTCGGTCCATCCACCTTTGGACCGGATGCTGACAGGAAAATTTGGATTTTAGCTTAACGCGATGGATTTTTGTTCGCCCCTGCCACTCGCCGGCGTTGACGAAGCCGGACGCGGTCCGCTTGCCGGGCCGGTCGTCGCCGCTGCCGTAGCCCTCGACCCGGAGCGCCCGATCGCCGGACTTGGCGACTCCAAGAGCCTGTCGGAAAAACGCCGGCGCCTGCTGTTCGATGAGATCATGAGCCGGGCCCATGTCGGCGTCGGCATCGCCGAACCCGCGGAAATCGATCGCCTGAATATCCTGCACGCTACGATGGCCGCGATGCGGCGCGCGGTGCTGGGGCTGGACGTTGCTGTGGCGGAAATCCAGATCGACGGCAATCGCGTGCCGGACGACCTGCCCTATCCGGCCAGTGCGATCGTCAAGGGCGACGCCAAGATTGCCGCTATCGGTGCTGCATCCATTATCGCCAAGACCCTCCGCGACGACCTGATGATCCTCGCCGACGCCCGCTATCCCGGTTACGGCTTTGCACGGCACAAGGGTTATCCCAGCCCGGTTCACCGGGAGGCCCTGGAACAGCTTGGCCCCTGTCCGATCCACCGGATGAGCTACGCACCGGTCCGCAAAGCCCATGAATCCCGGCGGACCCGGGATGCGAATCATTGTGGATAACTTGATTCAGGGTTAACGCCCCGTTAGCCCTAAAAGCGGAAAACGGACCGTGGAATAAGCGGGTGGAGTTTTGCGTTATGGATCAACTGCCGATCGATCAGATCCTCGAAGGCGAATGCGTGGAAGTGATGAAAACACTTCCCGACGAAAGCGTTGATCTCGTTTTTGCGGACCCGCCCTACAATCTCCAGCTCGGTGGCGATCTGCATCGCCCGGACAATTCCAAGGTCGATGCCGTCGACAATGACT
>JAYZXG010000265.1:0-5035 GCA_036141435.1 Pseudomonadota bacterium
AGGTGATGCTGGGCAATGCCGACATTGAAGGTCGGGCCGACAAGAAAGCCGGATTCCTGACCTGCCTCGTGAGCGATGACCTCGGGACAGATCGCGTCGGTTCCCACCAGCCCGTTGGGGCCATGCTGTTCGAACGAGCCGATGGGGATGATGATGCCCTTGCAGCGCTCGAGATAAGCTTCGACTTCCGGCCAGGTGGATGTGTGTAACAGCATGCGGATCTCCTCGTCTGGCGAGGAGAATGACGCCTATTCGCGGAAGTGCAAGGCCGAGCGATTGCGCACTTTCGTCAGATAGGATTTCTGACTGGCATCCTGGCTTTCGGTCGGTGTAGCCACTTCCAGCATCCCGATTAGATCACGCAAGGCATCGGCACCCGCAGCTTTGCCCACCAAGTCGATCATCTTGTTGATCACCGAGTCAGGGTTAGCAATATCGGCATGGATCCAGAAGGCCTGGGCGACCATTTCTTCGCCCGTGTTGCGGGAGACTTCGAAGCGCTCGCCCAGCATTGCGGCGAGTTGGTCGCGTTTGTCCGATGGTACATCACCCGCTTCCAGCATATAGCCAGCAAGGACAACTGCAGCGGCTTCGCGCGGGTCTTCAAGGACATCGATGGCCTTTTTACCCGTCTTGCTCTTGAAGCGCATCTTGCGTGGAAGGTTGGCAGCCTCGCCTGCCAGTTCCGCCAATTCCTGTGCACCGCGAGCGGCGGCATTGATACGATAGATCCAAAAGCCCGCAGCCGCGAGCAACCCGATAATCCCGAGAATAATATGCATGAATCTCCCCCTCCGCCATGCGAAGATGGCGCACTGTCAACGTGTGTGCAAGCGGGATGCGAAAGGAGGCCGGCGCTCAAGGGCGCCGACACTCCGCACGGTAGTGAAATGCCGCCCCAAGCGCCAGCAGCGCCGAGAGCAGGAGTATGATTTGCATTGTACAGCCTCCCCGGCCCCCCGGTGCGAATCAATACCGGGTTGGCGAGAGAATCGCGCTCAAGTCCAAACCAAAGGTAAAGCATGCGCGCGCCGTCACGGCTTCGTGACTGGTTCAATGGATGCCGGTTGGTGCAAGTATTCGCGAGGGAAGATTTGGGGCGATCAATGAAACCGGGATTTCTGCTCACCGCAGCCGGCTTGATGCTTGCGGCGTGCGGCGGCGCGCCGGAGCCGGCCGAACCATCGCAGGCGACAACGCAACAGGCGGAACCGTCACGCTGGGATTCGATCATGGAAGCGGTGGAGGACGCAGAGCGTCCGGAAGAGGACCGTTTGCTGGACGCCAATCGCCACCCGGCGGAAGTGCTGGATTTTGCGGGTGTGGAGCGGGGCTGGGCCGTCGCGGACATTGTCCCGGGCAATGGCTATTATGCGCGCGTTCTGTCGACGGCCGTCGGGGATATGGGCCGTGTCTACGCCTATAATCCAAGCTGGGTCGCGGAGCGTTTCGGTGATGCGGACGCGGCCTTGAGCCTGATCGCGGACCGGCGCGCGAACATGTCCCATCATGTCGGTGACCTGGAAGATTTCGGAGCGAGTTTCGATCAGCCGCTCGATGCCGTCTTCATGGTCCTGTTCTATCATGACACCGGCTATGACGTGACGGACCGGGCGCGGATGAACCAGGCCATCTTCGACGCGCTGGCGCCTGGCGGTGTCTTTGTCGTGATCGATCATCATGCGATCGAGGGCTCCGGGCTGGACGCCGTGGAAACGCTGCATCGTATCGATGCATCCCTCGTGGTCGCGGAGGTCAGCGCGGCCGGGTTTGTGCTGGACAGTGAGAGCGACATGCTCGCCAACCCGGATGATCCCCGTGACATCTCGGTCTTTACGCCGCAGATCCGGCGCAATACGGACCGCTTCGTCTATCTCTTCCGCAAGCCGCAATAGCGCTCACAAAAAAGGGCGGCCCGGGAGGCCGCCCTTTTCGTGTTGCATAGGGTGATCAGGCCGCGTCGAGTGCAGCCTTGAAGGCATCCAGCTCGGTGTCGAGCTTGGACGCGTTCTCGCTGAGCGCTGAAGATGCACCGGCGAATTCCTCGGCCGCGGTGCTGGCGCGCGAAGCCGCTTCATTCACTTCATCCATATTGCGCGTCACGTCCGATGTGGCACCGGCGGCCTGCTCGGCCAGCTGGGCGATCTCGCGTGTAGCATTGTCCTGTTGGGTGAAGGCATCGCGAACACTGCCCGAGGCGGCGCGGATTTCGTCGATGATCTCGGAGATCCGGCCCAGAGCGCTGGCCGCACCACCGGATGCACCGCGCATGGCGTCAATCCGGCCGGCGATGTCATTGGACGCGCGCGTGGTCTGTTCGGCCAGAGCCTTGACCTCGGATGCGACAACCGCAAAGCCCTTGCCGGCTTCACCGGCCCGTGCCGCCTCGATGGTGGCGTTGAGGGCCAGGAGGTTGGTCTGTTCGGCAACGCCGGCGACCATCTCCATGATTTCCTCGATCTCGCGGGCGGCAGACTGCAGCTCGTCGATCGACCGTCCGGCGCCTTCCGCCTCGGACACGGCACGTTCGGAAACCTCGTCGGAATTCTGCAGGATGCGGGACACCTCGGCGATCGATGCAGAGAGTTCCTGGGCTGCCGCCGCAACGGACTGGACATCGCTATTGGTGCGCGAGGCCTGGGTGGAGGCAGATTCAGCGCCGGCGCGGGTGGCGCGGGCATCACCATTGAGCTGGTCGGCGAGGCCGGCAACCTGCGAGGAGGCGCCGGATACCGAGGTGACCACAACCCGCAGGGCCTGTTCGAAGTCTGCGGCAATCGTGGCAATGGCGGCCCGGCGTTCCTCAGCTTCAGCCTGCAGATTGGTCTGGGCTTCCGCCGCATCATCAGCGGCCGACTGGGCCTCGCTGGCTTCGGTCATGCTCTCATCGGCATCGGTCAGTGCCTTGGCTGTCTGATAGGTCATCCAGATCAGGGCGGCCGATTGTCCGACAACGACCACCGCGTGGAACACGACCCGGCCGAAATCGGAGCCGTCCGGGAACACGGCCCAGGGCAGGGCGAAGTTCAGGGACAGGTGGTGCACGGCTGTCACAGCGGACGCGGCGACGATGGCGCGCCAGTCAATCATGATCGCCGTGGCGGACAGGCAGGCAAAGAACACCATGTGCATGTCCAGCTGCCATGTGGCGCCGCTCATCATGTAGACAAGCACGGCCGGGAAGGCGATGACCGCCGCTGCCGTGGTTGCGCGTGACGCCACCGTATTCGGTGCAGCGCGCCAGCTGAAGAAGGAGACGGCAGCGACCAGGCCCAGCAGGATCGTCCCTGGAATGACCCGGTTCGGGGCCACGAAGAAGGCAATCAGCGGATAGGCGACAGCGACACCGATCGAGATGAAGGTCAGTGCTTTTTGCGCCTGTGCACGCAGGGAGTCGAGACGGTTCATGATGCGGTTCCGATCAAGTCTGACGGGTATGATGTGGGGAGCTCCGCGCCGATGAGGCAGCCGCCGAGTGCCTGCGGGTCGAGCAGGAGCAGGGCCCCAGCGGCGCGCAGGCGATCAAGGTCCGAAGCGGAGGAGAATTCGATAATGCCGATGTTGGGCAGGGCGCCGAACCGGACAAGGTTCTGGCCGGCCTCGGCCGATGCCAGGAGGACATCACGCTCGTGCCAGCCGGGCGGGAACACGGCCGCCACCTGATCACCGGCCAATGGTTCGGCCAGGGCGAGGAGCGGCGCACACACGACCGCCAACCCCACCATCAGGAGGGGGGCAAATGCCGAAAATTTGCGGGTTTGTGTGCTCAAATCGAATCTCGTTTTTGGATGAAACGATTTGAGCGAAACAAGGTTAATCAAGCCTTGCAGTAATATAGAATTACACGGTTTGATTTTAGGCTGTCCAGACCTATATGCGCGCGCCTCGAGCGCCGCAATCGACCGGCAAGTTACGCGGTCAGGTCCTGGGCGAGCAGACCATAGATCAGCGTGTCACGCACGCCGATATGGGTTTTCCAGGCGCCGCGCAGACGGCCTTCATACTGAAAGCCCAGCTTCTCCACGAGTTTGACGGACCCGGCATTCTCCGGATCGATATCGGCATAGAGCCGGCGGATCCTGCGCGTGGAAAAGGCGTGGTGCACCAGTGCCTTTCCAGCTTCCAGGGCATAGCCCTTGCCCTGTGCTTCGGGGCAGAGAATGTAGCCGATCTCGGCCTGGTCGGACTTGCGATCCATGAGGATGATCCAGCCCAGCGCCTTTGCTGTGTCCGCCTGTTCGGTAATGGCAAAACACTCGATATTCGTGCCGTGTACATTCCAGGTGATGTAATCGCGCGCCTCGTCCAGCGTGGTGATGGGCGCACTCGACCAGAAGCGCATATTGCCGTCATCGGTGAGCGCTGGCAGCAGGGCCTCGGCGTCGTGGATCGACATGGGCCGAAGAACCAGGCGCGCGGTTGTCAGGATCACCGGGTCGGTTTTCGGCGTTCGGTCCTGCAGGAGATCATTGGTCAGCTCCAGCCGGGTTTCCTCGAAGCGTTCCTCGATACAGTCCTGCATGCGCTGGAAACACTCCCGCGAGAACCAGTCCGTCTCATTGAAACAGATCTGCCGCGCCTGTTCCGACGGCCAGCAGGCATAGGACCAGTAGGTCCCGTCGTCGGCCTGGTGCAGAATTGCGCCGTGCGAGCCGCACAGCTGGTGGATCTGGCGTGTGCCTTCTTCCCAGGCCTGACGGAACTCCGCGTCACGGCCGGGCTTGAGTTTCCAGTGATAGAGAACGGCGGAGGTCATTCGCCCTTGGCAAGACGCTGCTTGCGCAGCTCGCTGGCGCGGACTTTCTGGCTTTCCGAGCGCAATTGTCCGCAGGCGGCGAGGATGTCACGGCCGCGCGGGGTGCGGATCGGGCTGGCATAACCGGCGCGATTGACGACGTCGGCAAAGGCCTCGATCTGGTCCCAGTCAGAACATTCATACGGGCTGTCAGGCCACGGATTGAACGGGATCAGATTGATCTTGGCGGGCACGCCCTTGAGCAGTTTCACCAGCTCGCGCGCTTCGGCCAGACTGTCA
>JAYZXG010000266.1:0-7495 GCA_036141435.1 Pseudomonadota bacterium
TCCCGGCTGCCTTTACGTCAGGCTGTGAAGCGCAGGCTGCGAATTTCGCCGAGAATATCGAGCAGTTCGAAGCGCTGGGTGCGCAGGTGATCGGTTTGACGGCCGGCAATGTTGACCGTCTGTCCGATTTCTCCACACAGCACTGTGCTGATGCATTTCCGGTTTTTGCGGTCAACGACCAGATGATCCGCGACTATGACGCGCGCATGCGTCCTGGCGGCAACTGGACCGGCCGGATCACCTATGTGATCGACCAGGATTCCACGATTGCCTACCACTATGCGGACGGGAACCCCTACCCGCATGTCGACAATTCCCTGACAGCCCTGCGGGCCATGGGTGAGGCCGAATAAGGCCTCACACCCTTAAACACGCCTATTTCCTGACTGAATATGGCCCCTTTGAGGGCGTCCATGTTCAGGGTGAATTCAGCGCCCTGCGGCAAGAATTCATCTTGCTGACACGTGTGTGATGATTGCACACGGATAGGAAGCATGTTCAGATCGGTGTCCTAGGGGGATTCATGATTGCACGCCTGACATCGTTGGCCTTGGCCTCGATCGTCTGCAGCGCGCCTGGCTATGCACAGGACGCGCAGCGCGCACCCTTGTGGGGCGGTGTCTATCTCTCCGCCGGATTCACCCCGGACCCGTATGAGTTCGATCTCGTCGCCGGAGGGCCGGTGCATTCCGGCCGCAGCATTCGCAGCTCCTGCCCGGGCAACATCACCGATGAGCCCAGCGTCGAGATCTATTACAACGCCGGATCACTGCCGCTGACATTCAGCGCCTTTTCCGGAATCGATGCCACGCTTGTCATTCTCGGACCAGACGATGTCTGGCATTGCGATGATGACAGCGGTCAAGGCACCAATCCTCGCATCGAGTTCAATCGTCCGCATTCCGGCAGCTACCTGATCTGGGTGGGCAGTTATGCGGCCAATACACAAGCGCCGGCGGTTCTCAAGGTTTCAGAGATCGCCCGGTAATCCATGTCGCTCTATCAGGGGAGATGAGCATATGAAGTTACGTAACTGGGTTCTTGCCACAACTGTGATGATGGGAATGTCCGGCGCTGCCATGGCGCAGGACTGGAATGCCGCGCCCGCGTATGGCTCCGCCCAACTGCAAGCCGGCTTCGCTGATGATCCGCGCTCCATTGCCATCCAGGCAGGCGGTGCAATTCCGGCCGAAAATCTCGCGCCGCAGTGTTATGGATACATCACGCACCAGCCGAGCTATTCGCTGAATTACGAGGCTGGCGCCTTCTCGCTTTACTTTGCTGCGGGCTCGGACACGGACGGCATCATGGTCGTGCGGGCGCCTGATGGCAGCTTCCATTGTAATGACGACGCGATTGGCCACGGTCTGAACCCGGGTGTTGCGATCGAGGACCCGATCTCGGGTGAGTATGATATCTGGGTCGGATCGCTGGGTTATGGCGAAGGCTTCATGCCGGGCGAGCTGCACATTTCCGAAATCGGCTTCACCACATCCAACCGTTTTTCTCGTCCGGCAGATCGCAATATGCGACCACTGGCCGGCAGTCTGAACCTGCGGGCAGGGTTCGCCGATGACCCTCGGACCCTGACTGTGCAGGCGGGTGGTGACCTTGACGGGTCTCGTGCAACCGAAGGCATGTGTTACGGCTCGATCACACAGGCTCCGGATGTCTGGATCGATTATGATGCCAACTCCGATTACGACCTGTTTGTCTCCATGGAAGCCGATTTCGACACCACGCTGGCGATCTCCGGACCCGATGGTGAATGGTATTGTGATGACGACAGTGCCGGCGAACTCAATCCGGGTCTTCGTATCCGCGATCCGCAATCGGGTCGCTATGCCGTCTGGGCGGGTCGTTATGGCGGTGGCCTGGGTCTGGATGCCACGCTGTTCGTCTCCGAGCTGGGCTTCCGCGGTGACACCTCCGGTCCGCCGCAGCTCGATCCGACGGCCGAGCCGAACTATGGCGGTACGCGACTGACGGCCGGTTTCACGCCGGACCCGCACAATGTTTCCGTCTTCGCGGGTGGTGACCAGGATGTCTATGACGCGCTGGGGCAGAACTGCCGCGGCCATGCCAGCCGGGCGCCGGATTACAATCTCGACTACACCGCAGGCGCCCTGGACCTGTACCTGTCCGCCACGTCGGAGAGCGATATCACCATGTCGGTGATGGGCCCGGACGGCACCTGGTATTGTGATGATGACAGTGCCGGTGATCTCAATCCCGGACTGCGCTTCGACGAGCCCCAGTCCGGCCGCTATGCGATCTGGGTGGGCACCTATTCAGAGCGCGACCCGCTGCCGGCCACCCTGCATATCTCCGAGCTGGCGTTCGGCGATGATTACGGCATGGACCAGACGCTGGATTACAGCCTCGACGCCAATTACGGCTCGGTAGAGCTGGCCGCCGGTTTCATGCCGGACCCGCATCGTCTGCAATTGCTGGCCGGTGGTCCGGTGGAAGCCGCATCCGGTGCTGACCGGTCCTGCCGGGGCTATGTGTCTGCCGCACCCGATTACGAGCTGTCCTACACGGCCGGTGAACTGCCGCTCTTCATTTCCGCCTATGCGGAAGGCGATCCGACGCTGGTGATCAATACGCCAAGCGGTGAGTGGATCTGCAATGATGACGCGATCGGTTTCAACCCGGGCATCGCCTTCGACAGCCCGGAGAGCGGTGTCTACGACATCTGGGTCGGCACCTATCTGGAAGGGGATTCCTTCCAGGCCGAATTGCAGATCTCGGAGATCGGCTTCGACGATCTTGGCGACTGATTGCCAAACGGTGATCCCGGAACAGGGAGCGGCTGCTGAGGCAGCCGCTCCTTTTTTATGCCTGACGGTATCGCGATGCTTGGCATCACCGGGGCGTTATACTATATCGTCACCTCCTTGCGAGCGCGGAGTATCCGGACGGCATGTCCAACAATCATCTTGATATTGGCGGAATCGCCCTGTCCCTGGTCTGCGTTGTTCACTGCCTGGTCTTCCCGGCGGCGGCCGTTGCCGCGCCCCTGTTGGCGCCGAGCGTGGCGGAAAGCATCGGCCTGGCCCACGAGTGGCACCTGGTGCTGTTGGCCATCGCAGCTCCCGTTTCGATCATCGCGCTGGGTTGGGGTGTCCGGATCTCCGATGGCAGCTGGCGCCTCCTGGTTGCAGGCCTGCTGGGCCTGTCCCTGATGGCGCTGGGCGCGTCCCACATGTTCAGCGAAGGCGTCGAGACCGTGCTGACGCTGGCCGGGGTCAGTGTCGTCGCCGTCGCGCACGCGCTGAACTATAATCAGCGTCGCCGCCGCGGCCATGTGCACGCGCGCGATTGCGGCATGTGCGACGAGGGTGCGCAATCCGGGAGCTAGACTCCCATCCGCGCTTGCAATCACTGAATATCCGCGTATAACGCCCGCTCTTTGAGAAATGGCGTATTGGGCCCGATCGACATGCCCGTGCGCTGAACCCATCGAACGGACCGTTTCAAACCGGTCCTGAAAAGGAGATGTAAATGTCGAAGATGAAGACCAAGAGCGGCGCGAAAAAGCGCTTCAAGCTCACCGCCACGGGCAAGGTCAAGGCCGGACAAGCTGGCAAGCGCCACGGCATGATCAAGCGTACCCCCAAGCAGATCCGTAACAAGCGCGGCCAGACGACCCTGTCTGCCCAGGACGCACGGATCGTCAAAAAGTACATCCCGAACGGCCTCTAGGCCGCTGGCACCGAGTTAGGAGCACACAGATATGTCTCGAGTTACATCCGGACCGGCGACCGCAGCACGCCACAAGAAAGTCATCAAGAAAGCCAAGGGCTATTACGGCGCACGCCGCAAGCAGTTCCGTACGGCTGTCCAGGCCGTGGAGAAGGCAGGTCAGTACGCTTACCGTGACCGCCGCGCCAAGAAGCGCAATTTCCGCAGCCTGTGGATCCAGCGCATCAATGCCGGCGCCCGCCTGCACGGCATGACCTATTCGGTCTTCATGAACGGCCTGTCCAAGGCTGGCATCGAAGTCGACCGCAAGGTCCTCTCCGACATCGCCATCCGCGAGCCGGAAGCGTTCAAGGCCCTGGTTGACCAGGCGCGCGCTGCGCTGGGCTAAACCCGGCTGAAGAGAATTCCGGAAAAGGCCCGCAGGCGCACCGCCCGCGGGCCTTTTCTTTTGTTCGGTCGCGCTCTACCGCGCCTCCCGGTCGACACCTGAAAAATCAGCGGTTAAACCCTGCAGGACAGGTAAGGGTCACAGCATGACAGACACGTCCAATCTCGACTCGCTTGAACGCGATGTCCTCTCCCAGATCGAAGCTGCCGGTAATGAGGCGGGCCTCGATGAAATCCGCGTTTCCGCGCTCGGCAAGAAGGGTTCGGTGAGCCTGATGATGCGCGAGCTGGGCAAGATGAGCCCGGAAGAGCGCCAGGTCATGGGCCCGGCCCTGAATGGCCTGAAGACCCGGCTCAATGACGCCATCACGGCGCGCAAGGACACGCTGGAAAATGCGGCGCTTGATGCGGCCCTGGCCAGCGAGACGGTGGATATTTCCCTGCCGGTGCGTCCGCAGCCGCAAGGCTCGCTGCACCCGATCACCCAGGTGATGGAAGAACTGGCGGTGATCTTCGCCGATATGGGATTTGCCGTGGCGGAAGGTCCCGATGTCGAGGACGATTTCCATAACTTCACCGCGCTGAACTTCCCGGAGGGTCACCCGGCCCGTGACACCCAGGACACCTTCTTCATGCAGCCGGATGCGGACGGCAACCGCAAGGTGCTGCGCACGCATACCTCGCCGGTCCAGATCCGCACCATGCTCGAGCAGGAACCGCCGATCCGCATCATCGCGCCGGGTCGCGTCTATCGCTGTGACTGGGACCAGACCCATACGCCGATGTTCCACCAGGTCGAAGGCCTGGTGATCGACAAGGGCACCCATATGGGCCACCTCAAGGGTGTGCTGCTGGATTTCATCGCGGCCTTTTTCGAGACCGACAAGGTCGAGGCGCAATTCCGCCCGCACCACTTCCCGTTCACTGAGCCGTCTGCAGAGATGGATGTGAAGTATGAGCGGGTTGGCCAGGCTGTGAAAGTCGGCCAGGGCGACAAGTGGATGGAAATCCTGGGCTGCGGCATGGTCCATCCGAACGTGATCCGCAATTGCGGTCTCGATCCGGACGAATACCAGGGCTTTGCCTTCGGCATGGGCGTTGATCGCCTGGCGATGCTGAAATACGGCGCGCCGGACCTGCGGGACTTCTTCAACTCCGACAAGCGCTGGCTGGCCCATTACGGCTTCAGCCCGCTGCTCCAGGCCAATCTGGCCACCGGCCTTAGCTAAGGAAGATTGCTATGAAATTCCCTCTTTCCTGGCTGAAATATCACCTCGAGACCGACGCGTCTCTGGACGAGCTTGCCGACGCAATGACCATGGCGGGTCTGGAGATCGAGCATATCGACAATCCGGCCGAGAAGTTTGGCGAGTTTACCGTGTGCTACGTCAAGGACGCGGTGAAACACCCCGATGCGGACAAGCTGCGTGTGTGCACGGTCGATACCAAGGATGGCGAGAAACAGATTGTCTGTGGTGCGCCCAATGCCCGCGCGGGCATGTACGCGGTCTACGCTCCGCTGGGGACCTATATCCCCGGTCTCGACTTTGCGCTGGACAAGAAGCCGCGCAAGATCCGTGGCGTGGAAAGCCATGGCATGATGTGTTCCGCCAAGGAGCTCGAGCTCGGCGAGGATCATGACGGCATCATCGACCTGGATGGCGCGTGGGATGTCGGCACGGCGGCGGTTGTCGCCCTGGGCCAGGACGATCCGGTCATCGACTTTGAGGTCACCCCGAACCGTCCCGACTGGCTGGGTGTGCGCGGCATTGCCCGCGATCTGGCGGCGACCGGTATCGGCACACTGAAAGATGTGCCGGTCAACGAGATTCCGGGCAGCTTCCCGTGCCCGGTCGAGATCAAGCTGGACTGGCCGGAAGCTTGTCCGGTCTTCATGGGCCGTGTTGTGCGGGGCGTGAAGAATGTGGAGAGCCCGGACTGGCTGAAAAAGGCGCTGACCTCCATCGGTCTGCGCCCGATCAATGCCCTGGCCGACATCACCAATCTGATTTCCTACGACCGCTGTCGTCCGCTGCACGTCTATGATGCCAACAAGCTGACCGGCGCCATCCATGCCCGCAAGGGTGCCGGCGAGGCCGACAAGTTCGAGGCGCTGGATAACAAGGAATATGTCCCGACCGACAGCATGTGCGTCATCGCCGACGAGGCGCGCGCCCTCGGTTTTGGTGGCGTCATGGGCGGTGTCTATTCCGGTTGTGAGACCGATACGACGGATGTCTTCATCGAAGCCGCCTGGTTCGATCCGCTGATCACCCGCGCCACCGCCAAGGCCACCGGTATCGATAGCGATGCCAAGTACCGCTACGAGCGCGGTGTCGACCCGGCGTCCTGCCGTGACGGTATCGAATACGCCACCCGCCTGATCATGGATATCTGCGGGGGTGAAGCCTCCGAGGTGCTGGTCGCGGGTGAAGTCCCGGCCAAACCGGCGGACATCGAATTCCCGATCACCGAGGTCAAGCGACTGACCGGGCTCGAGCTTCCGCGCGAGGAAATCATCCGCATCCTGGAAACGCTCGGTTTCGAACCAGCCGGCGAGGGCGACGTCCTCACGGTGGGTGTGCCCAGCTGGCGTCTGGATTGTTCGCAGAAAGCCGACCTGGTCGAGGAAGTCGCCCGGATCCACGGGTTCGACAATCTTGAAGCCCTTTCCCTGCCGCGGCTGCCGGGCCGCCGCGAAGCACCGGCCACGCCGATGCAGCTGCGCGCGCGTTATGCCCGCCGGTCCCTCGCTAGCCGGGGTTACAGCGAGGCCGTGACGTGGTCCTTCTGTGAAACCTCCCAGGCCGCGCTGTTTGGCGGTCATGGTGAAGGCCTGGCCCTGGACAATCCGATTTCATCCGAGCTGGACGTGATGCGTCCGACGGCGCTGATCCACCTGCTGACGGCCATGCAGGCCAATGCGGATCGCGGTCAGGCCGGTGCAGCCCTGTTCGAGGTCGGCCCGATCTATCTGTCTGACGCGCCGGATGGCCAGCGCCTTGTGGCAACCGGCGTCATGCCGGTGCAGGCAGACCGTCACTGGACCGGTCAGCGTGAACCTGATGTGTTCGATGTGAAAGCCGACGTGATGGCGGCCCTGGAAGCGGCAGGTGCGCCTGTTGCCTCGCTGCAGACCGCGGCCGAGGCGCGCGAGTGGTGGCATCCGGGCCGGTCCGGCGTCATGCGCCTGGGGCCGAAGAACGTCATGGCCGAGTTTGGTGAGATCCATCCGCGTGTGCTCAAGGCGCTGGATATTGATGGCCGGGTTCTCGCTTTCGAGATCGTGCTGGACAATATTCCGATGCCGAAAAAGGCGTCCGGCCTGAAGGCCCGCACCCAGCTGGACAAGGCCGACCTGACGCCCGTGCGTCGTGACTTCGCCTTCCTGGTCGACAAG
>JAYZXG010000267.1:0-7752 GCA_036141435.1 Pseudomonadota bacterium
GAACATTATTGTCGGCGGAGAGGTCAACAGCCCCGGCCTGGTCGAGATGACCGGACCGATTGGCGCGCTGGAAGCGGTCATGCTGGCCGGCGGTTTCCAGAACACCGCCGCGCGCGGCGATGTCGTCGTCCTGCGCCGCCAGCCCGGTGGCGCGCTGATGATGCGCACCGTCAATCTCCACGACGCCCTCGAGGGACGTCCGGGCGCCGACCGCGTCCAGCTGCGCCGCCACGACATCATCTTCGTGCCCCGCTCCACCGTGGCGGAAATCAATGTTTTTGTTGAACAATATGTGTCGGGCATCCTGCCGCTCGACCAGGCATTTTCCTACGCGATAGCGGACGCGATTACGAACAATTGATTCAACGCCTTAGCGCTTTTCGTAGTCTAATAGATGTCCAGGGTTTGGACACCATCATCGGTGCCGAAATCAATTAATACATCTTCGTATGGATCCAGCGTAGATGTCACCTCGACATAGTCCCCGGACTTTAGCCCGAGTCGAAGCTTGTGTGGTGAAGGCAGCTCAACGCACTCGACGGTCTGATTGACCAGCCGCCATACCGGAATATCGCAGGGTCCGTCGCTCCAGTTATATACTTGGTCAGCGAGCCGGAATTGTACGGAGTTCATGGCGTGGAGGCGCTTCACGCCGCCGCACGACAATTGAAAATCAAACGCTCCAAGCCCTACGAAATGTATTGGCTCGGACGCGAATGCGCGCGTCAAATCGGCAAGAATTCGCTCTTCGAATGGACGCATTGAACACTCCAGTCTCCCGCGCCCATAAGCACGTGAAAATCTGAACCGTCAATCAGGGTATTTTTGAGTGTCCGGGCCCGGCAGGCCTCCCCGACCTGCCGGATATTCGGACAGAGTGGTGTGATCCGCCCTAGTGGCGGGTCGAGAGCCACTCGCGCGCAGCCTTCTGCGCATTGGCGATGTCCATATTGGTCATCTGATCTGAAATTTCCTGGCGATAGTATTTCGCCGGCTCGGAACCCATCAGTGCGGCCAGATTGAACCACTTGTGAGCTTCGATGTAGTCGATCTCGCCACCTTGTCCCGTGGAATACAGAATACCCAGCTTGCAGAGATCTTCGCCCGTCGGATCCGTGGAAACGGCTTCGTGGGCCTGTGCGGTTTCAACATCAGTGAACGCCATTGCGTCTTCCCCTGTACTACTCGGCAAACACGGCCCTTTTGGGTCCTCTGTTTGCGCCACCATCCTGTCCGAATGCCCTTCGAACGAGTTGGACTTTGAGCAAAGAGAATTGCATTAAGGTTAAGAGGACAAAGAAATATTCCGCCTTAAACCTTTAAATCAGTTAGCTTTTCTTTCCCAAGAATAAACGACTGAGATAGACGTCAACCCAGCGTACACGCCCCGCACTGCGGATCAGTGGCTCGGTCGACAGGCGCACCATCGTGATCAACAGGACGAGCAATCCGGCCAGCAGGGACAGGGCCAGGCCGCGCAAATCCTCCTGGCTCGCCTCCCCGCGCTGTTCCTCCACATGGAGCACGGCATACATGTCTTCACCCAGCCGTTCCTGCATCGCCAGCACCGCTGGCCCGACGGCATCGAGCAGGACGGACAGGCGATGGATATCTTCAATTTGATAGAGACCGCTTACCATGCGCGTGGTGACCCGGGCGGTGTGATCGAGACGGATATCCGCCAGCGCACTCAAGGCCGTACCCAGCGCGTCCAGCGCCTCCCCGCTGCCCGTATAGGCGCGTGCGATGCGGTCCTGTTCCCGCCGCGGCGCGGCAAAGGCCAGGTCGGGGCGGAATTGCGCGTCCGCCAGGGCATCAACCAGTGCCTCCTGCGGCAGATGCAATTCGAACAGGCTGCGCAATTCCTGCTCCAGCGAGAGCGGCATGCGTCCCGCGACATAACCGGCGCGCAGAATGGACGCCCCGGCCCGCGCAGCGCCGGTCTCGCGTCCCAGATCCACCAGGCCCGATTCCAGGGCGGAAAGTGACAACAGGAAGGGATCAAACTGGCCGCGCGGAATAATGCTGGCGGCACAGGGTTCGGCAAAACGGTCCTGGGCCTGGGGCGCCAGGCAGAGCTGGATTACCAGATGGCGCACCCCGGAATAGAGACGCGTATCACTGCGATAATGGGTGACCAGGCCGGACAGGGTCGACAGCTCGAGCTGGCCCTGCTGGCTGGCGCGGAAGAAATCATCGATCGGTGCCGCCGAGATTTCCCAGACCAGGCGCGAGCGCTCATAGCGGTCGAGAATATTGGCCGGCGCAAAAATGATGGCTTCAGGCTCCAGACCGCGCAACCGGGCCTGTTGCAGCTGGGCCTCGATGACACCGGACAGGCGACGCTCGCGTTCCTGCGGCGGCAGCGCCCGCAATTCCGCGTCGAGCCGGGCCGGATCCCGCCCGGCCGCCAGCAGGCGCAGGGCCAGGTCCTCCTCGCCCAGCCAGTAGGTGGCGGCCTCGGCCCAGCCGGCAAAGCGGTCCAGGTCCGGGCGTCGCCGGATATCGCCATTGATCGCATCGGCCAGCTCGTCCACCCAGGCCTGGTAGGCGTCCTCGTCCGGCGCGCGTGAGGCCGCAAAAGCGGTTTCGATCCGCTCGGCCAGATCAACCGGCGCAGACGCCACAGCCGTCAGACCGCCCAGCTGGTCGAGAATACGGGCGGAAAACCAGACCGACGCGGCAATCGCCAGCAACAACATGGCCGGCTGGAAGCCCTTGTAGATGATTTTCCAGACCAGCCAGAACAGCATGCCGATCGGCGAGGCCTCCCAGAAGGCCTGGCGATCATTGGCGTATTCCTCGATGCGCGCGAGACGCAGCGATTCGGATTCGGTCAGGCCGGCCCGACGGAAAGTCTCTGCCCGCCCGGCCCGGCCTTCATCCCTGGACGTGTTCCTGGTCTCACTCTTGGCGTCCGACGCCATGACAACCCCCATTGCCCCCTGGGGCGGAGATTTGAATACCCGCAGCGCAGATGCAAGCGCCTTAGCCCCACAGGGGAAGTTTTCTGCCCGGCATGGCGCAGTTCGCCGCCAACTGTGCCTGCGACGTTACAGCGCTTGGCAGTTCGCTGCGAAAGACCTAAGCAGGGCACACACAAAAAGACGAGACCTGATCCATGACCGCTACCGACAGCCTGACCCGCTTTCCGCCCGTATCCATGTCCCTGCAGAAAACCGATCCGGAAGCCTTCGCGAAGGAGCTGGGCAAGAGTTTTCGGGAATACGGGTTTGCCGCCATTTCGGACCATGGCCTGGACCAGGACCTGATCGACCGCGCCTATGAGGTTGCCGCCAAATTCTTTGCCCTGCCCGAAGAGACCAAGATGAAGTATTTCATCGAGAACGGTGGCGGCGCGCGCGGTTACACGCCCTTTGGCAAGGAAATCGCCAAGGACGCGCAGCATGTCGATCTCAAGGAGTTCTGGCATGTCGGTCGCGACCTGCCCGCCGGACATCCGTATGAAAAGGACATGGCGCCCAATGTGATCCCCGAAGAGATCGCGGAATGGGAAGCCGTCATCCACGAGCTTTATTCCGCCTTTGACGCGCTGGGCGCGCGTGTCCTGCGCGCGATCGCGATGGATCTGGGTTTGGACGAGAATTTCTTCGAGGATACCGTGCGCGACGGCAATTCGGTCATGCGCCTGTTGCACTACCCGCCGGTCCAGGGCGATACGGGCGGGTCCATCCGCGCCGAGGCCCATGGCGATATCAATACCATCACCCTGCTGCTGGGCGCCGACGAGCCGGGCCTGCAGGTGATGACCCGCGAAGGCGAATGGGTCGACATGAACCCGCCCCCAGGCTGCCTGGCCGTGAATATGGGTGACATGCTGTCCCGCTCGACCAATGGCATCCTGCCCTCGACCCAGCACCGGGTAATCAACCCCAAGGGCGCGCGCACCGAGCACTCGCGCTATTCCATGCCCTTCTTCCTGCACTATCGCCCGGACTATCTCATCGAGACCCTGCCCGGCTGCGAACGCGAAGGCGTCGAGCCCGCCGAACCGATCACGGCGCACGAATTCCTGTTCCAGCGCCTGAAGGAAATCGGTTTGATGTAGGTCGAGGTCTCACGCGCGATGGCACTTGCGTACAGACGCAGTCACTACCACCTGTGAAGGATGTCACACCGACACCTCATTCCCATTGCGACCGCAGTCGCGCTGATACTTGTCGTATCGGTTTTTGGTCTTGTGGGCCGTTCCGCGATTACACCCCGGTCTGCCGAGTTGGAATGCCAGATCGCCGGAGCCGTGCTCGAGGAATTGACCGGCCATCTCAACGATCAGCCACCTGGAGAACCAAGCCAGCTACTCGCCCTCACACACATGTTGCGCGATGTGACGCTGGAACCACCAAACTGGTCGGATTGGTCTGAAACGCGCTTTACCACTCAGCGCCACCGATCGAATTCACTGATCGAAACGCCATTCGAGCGCTTGCCCGCAACGTCACTGTCCGGGTGTCAATTTGATCGTTTACCCGGGTGGGAGCCGATCGATGACAGAGGGTGGGTCTTTACCCACGAAAATCAGCGTCCGCTGTCACACCAACAATATGTACTGTTCGAGCCGACCAACATCTACGTGTCAGAGACGCGGGACATGGCCATCATGGGACTGGGTTTGGAGGGGGAGACTTTCCTCGAAGGCGCCAGTTTCTCTTCGACTCCTTACCCACGCCAAATCCTGCTGATGCTCGAAAAAGACGACGCCGGGAAATGGCGTGCCACGGGAATTCACGACGTCTGGAACTGGTGACAATCTGATCTGACAGCAATGCACGTCGAAGCCTGCGACGTGTCGATCAAGCATGATTTCCGATCATTTAGCTTGTCATCCCGGACGGAGAGCCGGGCCTGACCCGACTGGAGATCCGGGATCCATGCGGCCAGCGCTGTGGGTCCCGGCTCTGCGCCCCGCTTTCGCGGGGCATTCGGCCGGGATGACAAGATATGCTGCTTGCGAACAACGCATGTCCTCAACAAAAAAGGCACACGTCCATCAAGGGTGAGGATGGGGGCCTCTCGCTGTCAGGACCGGAACAGCGTCCTGAACATCGACAGGATAGGCACGGCGAGGAGTGTGAACACACCACCGATGACGCCGCCGAGTGTGACCGCCAGCGCACTCTGCCAGACCGGCAGAACCGCATCGGCTTGAGCCGCCAGGATCGCGAGCAACATGAAGGCGGTCGCCAGTCCTGCCGTGATCATGCCGGAAACAGCGATGCGAACACCGGAGACGCCGTTGAACGCCGCCACACCGATGCTGGCGAAAAACACGATCCCGAAAAAGGTATAGGCGCCGGAATAGACGCGCGCGAGCAGTGCCACGTCGCGGCTTCCCCAATACCCTGCACCAACAGCCAGAAGCCCCGCCAATGGCAGGATGATCAGCCATTGGCGGACAGACGCTGCGGGATGCTGCATATCAGAGCCCCAGCTTGTCCTTCAGGATCTGGTTCACCGCCTGCGGGTTGGCCTTTCCCTGCATGGCTTTCATCACCTGTCCGACAAACCAGCCCATGGCTTTCGGCTTCTCCTTGACGGAGGCAGCCTGGTCCGGATTGTCCGCGATGAGCTGGTCGATGACCGCTTCGATGGCGCCGGTATCAGTGACCTGTTTCAGGCCGCGATCTTCAACGATCTGCGCCGGGTCACCGCCCTCAGACCACAGGATCTCGAACACGTCCTTGGCGATCTTGCCGGAGATCGTGCCGTCCTTGATCAGGGCCACCAGACCGCCGAGCTGCTGCGCAGAGACCGGGCTGTCATTGATGCCCATGCCTTCCTTGTTCAGGCGCCCGAAAAGCTCGTTATTGACCCAGTTGGACGCCAGTTTCGCATCGCGGCCCTCGGCCACGGTCTCGAAATAGTCGGCACGGTCCTTGTCGGCGGCCAGCACGCTGGCATCATATTCCGACAGGCCCAGCTCGGACTTGAACCGCTCACGCTTCTGGTCCGGCAATTCCGGCAGGTTCGCGCGGATCTGGTCGACCCAGTCCTGCTGGAGCTCCAGCGGCAGGAGGTCGGGATCCGGGAAATAGCGATAGTCATGCGCTTCTTCCTTGGAGCGCATGGACCGCGTCACACCGGTATTGGCGTCGAACAGGCGTGTTTCCTGGTCGATCGTGCCGCCCTCCTCGATGATGTCGATCTGGCGCTTGGCCTCGTATTCAATCGCCTGGCGGATGAAGCGCAGGGAGTTGACGTTCTTGATCTCGCAACGCGTGCCGAGATGGGAGAAATCACCGGTTTCGCGGAATTTCTCGTACTGGCCGGGCTTGCATACAGAGACGTTGACGTCGGCGCGCAGCTGGCCCTTCTCCATGTCACCGCCACACGTGCCGAGATACCGCACGATGGTGCGCATCTTGGAAACATAGGCAGACGCTTCCTCGGGCGAGCGGATATGCGGACGGGAGACGATCTCCATCAGCGCCACGCCGGACCGGTTGAGATCCACATAGGTATGGCTCGGATCCAGGTCGTGGATCGACTTGCCGGCATCCTGCTCCAGGTGCAGACGCTCAATGCCTACCTTGAAACGCGAGCCATCATCACGCTCACACTCGATCTCGCCTTCGCCAACGATCGGGTACTGGAACTGGGAGATCTGATAGCCCTGCGGCAGGTCCGGGTAGAAATAATTCTTGCGGTCAAAACGGGACCAGAGATTGATTTCGGCATTGAGGCCCAGGCCCGTGCGCACAGCCTGTTCAACCACGTGCTGGTTGATCACCGGCAGCATGCCCGGCATCGCCGCATCGACCAGGGAAACCTGGGTATTGGGCGCCGCGCCAAAGGCCGTCGCCGCACCAGAGAAGAGTTTGGCATTGGAGACGACCTGGGCGTGGATCTCCAGCCCCATCACGATCTCCCAGTCACCGGTTGCGCCAGCAATGGTATAGGTATTGCTCATCTCTCGTCTTCCTCGTCGTCATCCCAAGTGGGACGTTCATCTTCGGGGACGGCCTGGGCGGCCGCCAGAATTCGTCCGGCCGCCGTCACGGTCAGGCCGAAAAGTACAAATCCGGCACCTGGTACCATCAGCACAATGGTCCAGATCACCTTGGGTTCCAGCGCCACGATGTCGCGATAGACCAGCGCACCGGCGAGCAGCAGGAGTGCTCCGACCAGAAAGCTGGGTCGCGCCAGCTTGAGCGCCCTCGGTGGGTTTTGGGTCGGGTTTTGCGGATCCATCACCCCACCCTCTCCACGTCAACGCCCTGCGGCGGTTCCTTGTGGTAGATCTCGATCGCCTCGAAATTCACCCGGTCCCCATCGCGGCTCCACTTCGCGCGCATCACGTCCTTCTTCCAGTCCATGCGGAAGAATTGGCGTGCGACATTGATCAGGGCATCGCGATCCGGCGTGATGTCGAGCACCTTGGCCAGGGCCAGCAGATTGTCCGAGGCAAAAACGCCGGCCAGGCTCCAGGCCTCGCCCGCCTCGCCCTGAACGACCAGGGCTTCCTGCCCCAGCGGGATCCAGAACACCCCGTCCTCGTCCAGCGTCCCCTGGCGTCGGAACGGCGTGCCTGCACCGCTCACAAACCCGAGGGATTGCAGGTGGAACAGGGATTTGAGCTGACCCAGATCGCTTTCATCCACAGGGATGAAATCGCCACTGACAATCAGCGAGGCATATTTGTTGATCAGTCCGAGCTCCCGCTCGCCCAGCTTGGATAAGGTGGCGAGCAGGCTCGTGGAAATGGCACCGGGGTGCAGGATTTCCTGCGCC
>JAYZXG010000268.1:0-2684 GCA_036141435.1 Pseudomonadota bacterium
TCTCAACTATACCCATAACCCGGGTGAAGGCGCCTTCTACGGACCAAAAATTGAGTTCGTGCTACGGGATGCGATCGGCCGTGACTGGCAGTGCGGAACGATCCAGGTGGACTTCAATCTTCCGGAACGTTTCGACGTGACGTTTACGGGGGAGGATGGTGCAGATCATCGCCCGGTAATGCTCCACCGCGCACTCTTTGGATCGTTGGAACGATTCACGGGCATTTTGATCGAGCATTATGCCGACAAGCTGCCGTTCTGGCTGGCGCCGCGCCAGATCGTCGTCGCGACGATCACCTCGGATGCAGATGCCTATGCCGAGGACGTTCGCGAGGCCATGGCCGCGGCCGGCTTGCGGGTGGAAACGGATCTGCGCAACGAGAAGATCAACTACAAGGTCCGCGAACACTCGGTGGGCAAGGTGCCGGTCATCGCGGTTGTCGGTCGCAAGGAAGCCGAGGAGGGGGCGGTGGCCCTGCGTTTCCTCGGCGAGGAAGGCCGCACGCAGGAAGTCATGTCGCTGGACGATGCGATCGCCCAGCTGTCTGACAAGGCGACCCCGCCGGACCTGAAGCGCAAGTCCGTTTAAGCGAACGGCAGGCCGAATGACACGCGACGAAACCCGGGTAGGAATTGTTGGATGCGCCATGTTCATCCTGGCCTACCCGGCTGTCGTGGCCAGCGGCCTGTTGATTGCGCCGCTCATGGCCCTCGCGGCCATGATCATTACGCCGCTCCGGCTTGAGTCCTGGACTCGCATCCGCTGGCCGTGGGTGACCATTCCGGCCGGACTGTTCCTGGTCTGGGCCTCGCTGAGTTTCCTGTGGTCACCGCATGATGATCCGCAACAAATCCCCAAACTCCTGTTCGGTGTTCCGCTGTATGCGCTGTTCGCGTTCCGGGTCGGATCCCAGACAGGGGTCTGGCGCGCCCGCATCGAAGCCGCGCTCATCTTTTTCGTCTTCGCGGCATGCCTGTTCTTCTTTTTCGAAGCGATGACAGATGGCAGCGGCACCTACGCCTTCAAGGCCGGAGCCGAGGACCTCGATGGAGCGGCCAGTGATGTCCGCTTCGCCGTCAACCGGTCGCTGGGCCACGGGGTCGCGCCGTTGTTGCTGATTGCCGGTCCCGCCATCCTGTTGAGTTGGAAAAAGGGTGGGCCGCTGCTTGGTGGTATTCTGGTCGCCATGGTGTTGATGGCGTCGCTGAGCTTCGACATGCAGGTCAATACGGTAGGCATGCTGCTCGGAGTGGCCGGGATGGCCCTGGCCTGGTTCTTTCCGCGCCAGATGGTGGCGGTTTCCTTTGGTGGACTTGCCGGTGGCGTCCTGGCGATGCCGCTCCTTTTGCCCAACATGGTTGGGCTGTTCCCGGACGAGATGCGCAGCGTGCTCCCCGATTCCTGGGCCTGGCGCCTCGAGACATGGGTGTTTGTCACCGACCTGATCGCCCAGTCGCCGCTGGTCGGACACGGGCTGGACGCCTCGCGCCATCTCAGCGAAATCAGCTTTATTGACGGCGTGGAAGTCAACAACCAACCCTTTGCTGTCGACCTGCTGCCGCTACACCCCCACAACTCTGCGCTGCATGTTTGGCTTGAGACCGGCCTGGTGGGCGCGGGCCTGCTGGCCGTCGCCCTGATTGGCCTTGGGGAGCGCCTGAATGCGGCGAAATCACTCACCAAATTTCAGGCAATGGCAATCATCTGGGTGGTTTGGGTCTATGCAAGCCTGCTGCTTTTCTCGTATGGTGCCTGGCAGGAATGGCATCAGGGGGCAGTCGCACTCGCGACGACGGCGATACTGCTGCTGCACTCGGGAAAGTCTGTGTGATGGTCAGCGAGCCGCGACTTAGCGTTGTGACTGTGTCCTGGAGAACGGGACGACGGCTGATGGATTCCGTCAAGTCCGTGCTCAAGGCGCCCAATGTTGATGAGCTCGTTCTGGTCAATCACGACAATCCGCCTGAAGTGGTTGCCGAATTGCGCGACCTGTCCGCCGAGAATGCCAAATTCACGCTCGTGGAAACCGGCGAAAATCTTGGCTTCAGCAGGGGCTGTAATATCGGTGCGGAAGCCGCGACGGGCGATCTTCTGCTGTTCTTGAACCCGGATGCCGTGCTGGTGCCGTCGACAGCGGCGCAGCTCAAGGAGAGCGCGCGGCGGATGAATGGCGGTGACTGGATCATCGGCGGTCGCATTCTCAACAGCGATGGCACCGAACAGCGCGGCGCGCGGCGGGGTGAGCTCACGCCGATCGCAGCAGCCAGCAGTTTCATGGGTCTCGACCGGATTGCGCTCGGTCCGCATTCGATCCACTGGGAAAAGGACCCGCTGCCCGAGGACATGATCCTGGTCCCGGCTGTCTCGGGCGCCGCGATGATGATGCGGCGTGATGTGTTCGAAAAACTCGGCGGATTCGACGAGCGCTATTTCCTGCACGTGGAAGACATCGATATCTGCCGGGCCATCCGCGAGAAAGGCGGCGAGGTCTGGTTCGAACCGCGCGCGAATATTCTCCACTATGGTGGCACCAGCGAGAGCAGCCCCTGGAAGGTGGAGACCCACAAGGCCATGGGCTTTGTGAAGTATTTCTGGAAATTCTATCCGGGACCGCTACAGCGCCTGGCCACCATTCTCGTCAGCGGTCCAATTTTCCTGGCGATGTGGATGCGGGTCCTGTTGC
>JAYZXG010000269.1:0-3445 GCA_036141435.1 Pseudomonadota bacterium
GCGGAGATCCGTCCGAAGCCATGCGTCTGCCTGTTGTCATAAGCCTTTTTGCTGCGCTGAGCGCCAGCTTGTCGGCCTGTGCCTCCTCTGGCATTCGTGAGCCTGCGCGGGTCGAGTATCGCAATGCCTCCCCCTATACGACGGCGTCTGGCGCGGTCATTCGCCGGGATTGCCGCAATGGCTATGTCGTGCGTGGCGGCGACACCCTGTCGGAAGTGGCAGAGCACTGCGGCATCCCGATGCGCGAACTCGCCGAGGCCAATGGCCTGAACCGTCCCTATACCTTGCGGGTCGGTCAGCGCCTGAGCATGCCGCGGCCACCGGTGCACGTGGTGCAGCGCGGTGAAAATCTCTATCGCATTGGGTTGCGCTATAACATCCCGTTCCAGCAACTGGCGGCGCACAATGGAATTGGCGCGCCCTATGAACTGGAAGTGGGCCAGCAGATCCGTCTGCCGATTGGTGCGCGCGCGTCCACCCACAGCGCTTCAAGCGATCGCTCCACAGGCAATACGTCACGCAATACCCGCAACGCCCGTGTGGAACGGACCGAGCCTGCAGCCAATGCGCCGCGGTTCGACTGGCCGGTGCGTGGCCGGGTCCTGACCAGTTTTGGCCGCACGTCCGAAGGCGGTCGCAATGACGGTATCAATATCGAGGTGCGTCACGGTGCCGAGATCCGCGCGGCGGCAGCCGGGCAGGTGGTCTATGCCGGCGGCGAGCTGGACGGCTATGGCCAACTGGTGCTGATCCGTCATTCCAATGGCTATGTGACCGCCTATGCGCACAACAGCCAGCTTCTTGTCCGTGAAAGTGACCAGGTCGAGCGCGGCCAGGTCATCGCCCGTGCCGGTTCCACCGGTACCGTGGACAGTCCGCAATTGCATTTCGAGATCCGTCGCGGCGTGAATCCGGAAGACCCGATGGCGCATTTGCGCTGATCTCCTGCGGCGTTTTGCGCTGATGAAGGAAAATCAATAACCGCTTGGCCTTGTTGCAAGTGTCCGGGACACCGATATAGTCCCGGCCAACTTCTTTTGGGCCGGATTCTGTCCGGTCCCAGGTAAAAGCGGAGATATACGCGCCAATGACACCGGAAATGACGCAAACAATCATCATGTTCGGCCTGATGATTGCGGTCCTGTACTTCTTCATGATCCGTCCGCAGCAGAAGCGCCAGAAGGAACACCAGTCCCTGCTGGAAAGCCTCAAGAAGGGCGACGAAGTCGTCACCCAGGGCGGCATGATCGGCAAGGTCACCAAGGTCGCTGAAGGCGAAGTCACCCTGGATGTTGGCGAGGGCGTCAAGATCAAGGTGGTCAAGCAGACCATTCTCGACGTCCGCAATCGCACCGCTCCGGCTCCTGCGAACGACGCTGCAAAGTCCTGATTTCCCACAATATTGGATAGTCCGCCATGATGCATTTTGGGCGCACGAAACTCATCACGATCTTCATGGTCGTCCTGCTGGGCGTCATGTATTCCGTGCCGAACATGGTCCCGTTTGAACAGCGTTATCAGCTGAACGAAGCGGGGGAATACGAAGCCCAGGGCATCTGGCAATACGTTCCAAGCCGAACCATCAATCTCGGTCTCGACCTGCAGGGTGGTTCGCACATCGTCTTCCAGGTCGATATGGAAGATGTCCGCGAACAGCAATTGCAATCGATCCGCGCGGATGTCGAACAGGCCTTGTCCGTTGATGGCCGCCGGATCTATCGCTCCGTCGCCGTCGTTGGCGAGGAAGTCGTCGCGATCACGGTTCAGGCCGAGGATCGCGAGACCGCGCTTGAGCGCATCCAGGACCTCTCTGTTCCGGTTGATCAACAGCCTGGCGATTTCACCATCGCGGAAACTCTGGTGGTGACCAGCGGCGGCACCGACGAGCCGAATGTGGTTCGCGTGCGTGTGTCCGACGAACAGCTGGCAGCGATTGAAACCCGCACGGTCCAGCAATCCATCGAGGTCATTCGCCGCCGTCTCGACGGCATGGGCACGACCGATCCGACCATCGTCCGCCAGGGCGACAGCCGGGTTCTGGTACAGGTGCCCGGAGCGGACGATCCGGAGGTCATCATTGATCTCGTGGGTGCGTCCGCGGCGATGAGCTTCCACATGGTCGATGAGAGCATTGACCCTGGCATTGACGGCCAGGCCCGCGTGCCCCCGGGACGCGCCATCTTCCCGATGGCGTCAAGCGAGGGCGGTGGCTTCATCGTGGTTGAAAGCCGGGCACGCCTGACGGGTGACAATCTGACCAATGCGTCAGTCTCGACCCACCCCAACTACGTCGGTCCGGTCGTTGCCTTCCGCATGGATACGCAGGGTTCGCTTATCTTCGGTGAGCTGACCCGGGAAAACCGCGGGCGCCGTTTTGCCATCGTCCTGGACGGTGAGGTGATTTCCGCGCCGCGCATCAACGAGCCGATCCTGTCCGGTTCCGGCGTAATTGGCGGCAGCTATACCTACGAGACGGCGACCAATCTGGTCATCCTGCTCAATGCGGGTGCACTGCCGGCCTCGTTGACGCCGGTCGAGCAGCGCAATGTGACACCGAGCCTGGGCTCGGACCAGATCGAGAGTGGTCGCCTGGCCGTTCTGATCGGTTTCGGGCTCGTCATCGCCTTCATGGTCGCCTCCTATGGCGTGCTGGGCATCTTCTCCACCCTGGCGCTGCTGCTCAATGTGGTTCTGATCATGGGCGGCCTGTCCGGCCTCGGGGCGACACTGACGCTGCCGGGTATTGCCGGTATCATCCTGACCATTGGTATGGCCGTGGACGCCAACGTCCTGATCTATGAGCGTATCCGCGAGGAGGCGCGCCGAGACAAGGTCAAGCCGACCATGGCCATCCAGGCCGGCTACGAGCGGGCGCTGGCGGCGATCCTCGATGCCAACATCACCACGCTGATCGCGGCGGCTGTCCTGTTCATGCTGGGCGCCGGTCCGGTACGAGGCTTCGCGGTCACGCTGGGTATCGGCATTATCACCTCGGTCTTCACCGCCTTTGTATTCTCCCGCCTGCTGGCGGTTCTCTGGCTGCGCGCGACCAAGCCGCAAAAACTGCCGCTTTAAGGGGAGGGGTACGACATGTCTTTTGCTCTCGTTAAATACCTGCCGTCCGGAACGACCATTCCCTTCATTCGCAGCCGCATGGTGGCGATGGGAGTTTCCCTGCTGATCGTGCTGGGATCGCTCGGTGTGTTCGGCGTTGTCGGCATCAATTTCGGTATCGACTTCCGTGGCGGCATCCAGGCGGACGTTGAAACCGCCGCGCCGGTGGATGAAGTCCGTGCCCTGGCCAACGGCCTCGGCCTGGGCGAAGCCAAGATCCAGGCCTCGGTCGCGGCGCCGGGGGAAACCCGCTCTGTCCTGGTCACCATGCCCCTGCAAGAGGGTGAGGGGCTGGAAGGCGAGGAGCTGCAGAACGAAGCCCGTCGTGCGC
>JAYZXG010000270.1:0-6180 GCA_036141435.1 Pseudomonadota bacterium
GTGATGACCTATTCGGCAACGCTGACCGCATCGATGCGGTCCGAGGCATAGCAGCCCAGTTGTTTGATCTCGCGTGTATGCGCCTCGAGCACCGTCATGGCGTCCTTGATGACCTTGTCCTCGACATGCCCCTCGACATCCATGATGAACATCTCCTCCCAGGGATTACCCGGGATGGGACGGCTTTCCAGCTTGACCAGGTTCACCTCACCATCGCGAAAGCCCATCAGGGCATCGACCAGGGCTCCAGGCGTGTCACGCGTCGTGAACATCATGGAGGTCTTGCATTCCACCTCCCGCGTTGGATTTTTTGCGCCACGGCCAAGTACGATGAAGCGGGTGATATTCTGCTCGTGGTCGCCGACCCCGCTTTCCAGGATATCGAACCCGAAAAGCGCCGCAGCATCGGCGCCAGCAATTACGCCCGCCGTATCATCATCCTCCAGCAATCGCTCCAGTGCACGCGTGGAACTGGAGGCCATGTGTGTCTCGATTTCAGGATGGCTTGCCAACCAGCGACGCGACTGGGCCAGGGCCTGCGGATGCCCGTAGACGCGGTTGACGCGTCCCAGTCCGGTCGACCGACCGATCAGGCAATGATCCACCCGCAGCAGGAACTCGCCGACGATCTTGGCATTGCCGGACAGCAGCAGGTCATACACCTCATTGATCGAGCCTGTGGTCGTGTTTTCAATCGGGATCACGCCAAAATCCACCTCACCGCTCTCAACCGCCCGGAAGATCGAGATGAAGTCACGCTTTGGCGCCGGCACCACGCTGGCATTGCGGCGTTCGAACACGCGCTGAGCCGCGATATGGCTGTAACTGCCCGGCCCGCCCAGATACGCGACCGTGGCTTCATTGAGGTCCTCGTCCCGCATACTGTCGAAATGCGTGCGCTGGCGCTGTATGGACGCTTCAAACAGTCCCTGGAACAGGCTTTCCACCAGCTCCGGTGCAACACCCTGTGCCTTGCCGCGCTCCACCGCCTCGCGCAGAACAGCCTGTTCCCGTTCGCGATCGCGGACAGGAAGCCCGTCATTGGCCTTCGCCCGCAGGATTTCTTCCACAAGGTCACCCCGCTTGGCGATGGTATCGATCAAGAGGCGGTCCAGCTCAGAAATCTGCGCGCGAACCTGGTCCCGGGCTTGTGTGTCACTCATGTCCTTACCCCAAAAGAAAAGGACCTCCCGCTGGGGGAGGTCCTGGAAACTTGTTGCTGGTCACGCAAACTATCCGGCCACCGCCCCCGTTCGGGAAACGTCGGTAAAATAGCCAAAAAAGATATAGGTCGTACCAGTCATGGGTATGACTGTGAGCAGAGCGACATCGACCGTCAATCCCCTCAGGGTTAACAAACGCCGTTTTTATGCAAAAAAGAGCCGGGATTTACATCCCGGCCCTCATTTTATTGCTCAAACTCGTTTCAGCTGAAACTAGTGCGCAATGCCCGTGCTTTCTCCGCCAGCCGATGGGGTCGACACGGCGGCCAGCGCGGCCTCGTCGGCCTCGGTCCATTCAACCGGCTCGACCGGTTCGACCAGCGCCCGCGTGAGCACCTCGTCTGCCGTCTCGACGGGAATGATTTCAAGCCCGTCCTTGACGTTGTCCGGGATCTCCTCGAGATCCTTCTCATTCTCCTTGGGAATGAGCACGGTCTTCACGCCGCCGCGAAGAGCGGCAAGGAGTTTCTCCTTGAGGCCACCGATCGGCAGCACCCGGCCACGCAGGGTGATCTCGCCGGTCATGGCGATATCCTTGCGGACGGGAACTCCGGTCAGAACCGAAACGATTGCGGTCATCATGCCGATACCAGCCGACGGGCCATCCTTGGGGGTCGCCCCTTCCGGCACGTGCACGTGGATATCCGTCGCCCGGAAAACCGTCGGCTTGACCCCGACAGACGGTGCGCGGGACTGCACGAAGGAATTCGCCGCGGAAATGGATTCCTTCATCACATCCCGCAGATTACCCGTGACCTTCATCTGACCCTTGCCGGGCATGCGCACGGCCTCGATCGTCAGCAGGTCGCCACCAACTTCCGTCCACGCCAGCCCGGTGACCACACCGACCTGGTCCTGGTTCTCCGTCTCGCCAAAACGGTGTTTGCGGATACCTGAGAATTCTTTCAGGTTTTCCGGCGTGATGGAGATGGTTTTCTCATCGCCACTCTCGATCTTGCGCACGGACTTGCGGGCGAGATTGGAGATTTCACGCTCGAGATTCCGCACGCCGGCCTCCCGCGTGTAATACCGGATCACATCTCGCAGCCCGTCTTCCGTCAGCTCCCACTCGTCCGCCTTCAACGCGTGGTTTTTCAGCGCCTTGGGCAGGAGGTGACGCTTGGCGATCTCGACTTTTTCGTCCTCGGTATAACCGGCGATACGGATGATCTCCATGCGGTCGAGAAGCGGCTGCGGCAGATTCAGCGTGTTGGCCGTTGTCACGAACATGATGTCGGACAGGTCGTAATCGACCTCCAGATAATGGTCGGCAAAGGTGGAGTTCTGCTCCGGATCCAGGACCTCGAGCAGCGCGGATGCCGGATCACCACGATAGTCCGCGCCCAGCTTGTCGATCTCGTCGAGCAAGAACAGCGGATTTGACGAGTTGGTTTTCTTCATCGACTGGATGATGCGTCCCGGCATCGAACCGATATACGTCCGGCGGTGTCCCCGGATCTCCGCCTCGTCACGCACGCCACCCAGCGACATGCGAACAAAGTCCCGCCCCGTCGCCTTGGCGATCGAGCGACCGAGAGAGGTCTTGCCGACACCGGGCGGTCCAACGAGGCACAGGATCGGGCCACGCAGCTTCTTGGTGCGCGCCTGTACAGCCAGGTGCTCGAGAATGCGTTCCTTGACCTTCTCGAGGCCGTAGTGATCGCTGTCGAGAATGCCTTCAGCGCGGCCAAGGTCATTCTTGAGACGTTTGCGCTTGCCCCAGGGCAGCGCCAGGATCCAGTCCAGATAATTGCGCACGACTGTCGCTTCCGCAGACATCGGGCTCATCTGGCGCAGCTTCTTGAACTCGGCCTCGGCCTTGGTCCGGGCTTCCTTGGACAGCTTGGCTTCTGCCAGGCGTTCTTCCAGCTCGGCCATTTCCTCACGGCCGTCATCGCCCTCACCCAGCTCGCGCTGGATCGCCTTCATCTGTTCGTTGAGGTAATATTCGCGCTGCGTCTTTTCCATCTGACGCTTGACGCGGCTGCGGATCTTTTTCTCGACCTGCAGGACCCCGATTTCACCTTCCATCAGACCCAGCACGCGTTCGAGGCGCGCGGCAACGTCGGTTTCCTCAAGCAGGCTCTGCTTCTCGTCGATCTTGACGGCGAGGTGCGCAGAGATCGTATCGGCCAGTTTGCCCGGCTCGGTGATCTGCGGCAAAGAGGCCAGGGCTTCCGGCGGGACCTTCTTGTTCAGCTTCACATAATCATCGAACTTGGTGGCAACCGAGCGCATCAGCGCTTCGTGTTCGCTCTCATCGCCCTGGTCCTCGATGATCGTCTCGCACTCGGCCTCGTAATAGGCCTCGTTGTCGAGATGCTTGGTAATGTCGACGCGGACACCGCCCTCGACCAGGACCTTCACGGTACCGTCGGGCAGTTTCAGCAATTGCAGGACCGACGCGATCACACCCGTGGAATGAATGGCGGCCGGAGCCGGCTCGTCGTCTGACGCATTGCGCTGTGTTGCAAGCAGGATCTGCTTGTCCGCCCGCATCACCTCTTCCAGCGCCTTCACGGATTTTTCCCGGCCGACAAAAAGCGGCACGATCATGTGCGGGAAAACGACAATGTCGCGAAGCGGGAGAAGCGGTAGGGTTTTCACTGTGGACATGGATACTCCATTCGCGGCCCTGCCGCGTCGCATTCACTGGGAATTTGACGCGATTCGCGGCGGAACCGGCGGCTATAACTGTGACAGTAGAGGCTGTCTTCAGATCAACAGGTGGCGATCCGAAAGCCGGACGTCAAGCACCCTCGGCTTTGTCGTCCTTGCGATCTGCATAGATGTAGAGAGGTTTGCCATTGCCATCAACGACTTCGCCGTTGACTACAACCTCTTCAACACCGTCCAGGCTCGGCAGTTCGAACATGGTTTCCAGCAAAATGCCTTCCATGATCGACCGCAGGCCACGGGCACCGGTCTTGCGCTGGATCGCACGCTGGGAAATCGCCTTGAGCGCGTCCTCGGTAAAGGTCAGGCCCACGCCTTCCATCTCGAACAGGCGCTGATACTGCTTGACCAAGGCGTTTTTCGGCTCGGTCAGGATCTTGATCAGGGCGTCCTCGTCCAGGTCTTCCAGCGTCGCGATGACCGGCAGACGACCGACGAATTCCGGGATCAGGCCGAAACGGTTGAGATCATCCGGCTCCACGTCGCGCAGGATTTCGCCCGTGCCACGGTCATCCGGCTCTCGCACATCGGCACCAAAACCGATGGAGGAGCCCTGCCCACGCTGGGAGATCACCTTGTCGAGGCCGGCAAAGGCGCCGCCGACGACAAACAGGATATTGGTGGTATCGACCTGCAGGAATTCCTGCTGGGGATGTTTGCGACCGCCCTGCGGGGGTACGGATGCGACCGTACCTTCCATGATTTTCAGCAATGCCTGCTGGACACCCTCACCCGAGACATCACGGGTGATGGACGGGTTGTCAGATTTACGGGAAATCTTGTCGATCTCGTCGATATAGACGATGCCGCGCTGGGCGCGTTCGACATTGTAATCCGCAGCCTGGAGGAGTTTGAGAACGATATTCTCGACGTCCTCACCGACATAGCCGGCTTCCGTCAGGGTGGTAGCGTCAGCCATCGTAAACGGCACATCCAGAATGCGTGCAAGGGTCTGGGCCAGTAGCGTCTTGCCGCAACCCGTCGGGCCGATCAGCAGGATGTTGGACTTGGCCAGCTCGACATCGCCGCCATTCTGGGTGGCGTGGTTGAGGCGCTTGTAATGGTTGTGGACCGCGACCGAGAGCACCCGCTTGGCGTGCCCCTGCCCGATCACGTAATCATTCAGGATATCGAAGATTTCCTGCGGAGCCGGCACATTGCCCTTGGATTTCACCAGCGAGGATTTGCTCTCCTCGCGAATGATGTCCATGCAGAGCTCCACGCACTCGTCGCAGATAAAGACGGTCGGTCCCGCAATAAGCTTGCGAACCTCGTGCTGGCTCTTGCCGCAGAAAGAACAATACAGCGTGTTCTTCGCTTCGCCTTCGCCGCCTGTCGTCTTACTCATGACCGCTCCAATTCAACCCGCAAGCACAGGGTCTATACCATGCCTGCTTTCCGTTTCGTTTCGTTCAAAATCTCGATCGATCTTTGGCGAAACGTTTCTGCATTCTGTTATTCGACCACAGTGTTGTAGCGCAGATCAAGCAGGATCCGCGCCAACAATCACATCTAGCCGTCGGCTGCGTCCTCGCCGCCACGTGTCTGGACGATCTGATCGATCAGTCCGAATTCCTTGCCCTCTTCCGCCGACATGAAGTTGTCGCGATCCAGAGCCGCCTCGATTTCCTCGTACTTGCGACCGGTGTGCTCGACATAAATCTCGTTCAGACGACGCTTGATCTTCATGATGTCAGCGGCGTGACGCTCGATGTCGGACGCCTGGCCGCGGAAACCGCCAGACGGCTGGTGCACCATGATGCGCGCGTTCGGGGTCGCAAAGCGCATGTCCTTCTCGCCACCCGTCAGCAGCAGCGAACCCATGGAGGCCGCCATGCCCAGACAGATCGTGGAGACGGGGCTGCGGATGTACTTCATCGTGTCATAGATACCCAACCCGGCCGAAACGACGCCGCCCGGCGAGTTGATGTACATGGAAATCTCCTTCTTCGGGTTCTCCGATTCGAGGAAGAGCAGCTGGGCAATCACCAGGCTCGCCATGTGGTCCTCGACCGGGCCGGTCAGGAAGATGATCCGCTCCTTGAGCAGACGGGAAAAGATATCGAAGGAACGCTCGCCCCGGCTGGTCTGCTCGACGACCATGGGAACAAGATTCATCATCACATCCTGGGGATCTCTCATATCGCGCTCCTTGGGGTATCGGCACAGCGGACGCCGCCGATTCATGGGAAAGGTATCAGAACTATTGCGGCGCACGCCCGGTGAGGCAAGGCCGACAACACAGCTCTAGACTGCAAGGTATGACCAAAAACAAAACGCC
>JAYZXG010000271.1:0-5120 GCA_036141435.1 Pseudomonadota bacterium
TGACGGGCAGTGGATCCACCAGGCGCAGCCGCAGGGGCAGGGGCTCGACCTGCTACGCCAGGCGTTCGAGACCTATACGGTCCTGCGGCGTCTGGGTCTGGATGTGGATATTGTGTCTCCACAGAGCGAGCTTGCCGGCTACGCGCTCGTTGTGGTGCCGGGCTTGCCGCATGTTGAACACGCTCTGCTGGATCAGCTTAAATCCGGTTCCGGGCAGGTTCTGATGCTGTGTCGCAGCGGGTCGAAAACCCTGAATTTCCAGGTGCCGGCCAATCTGGCCCCGGGGCTATTGCAGGATCTGATGGCGTTGAAGGTGACCCGGGTTGAAAGCCTGCGTGCAGGGATCGACGAGCGTGTTGACCTGGACGGTCAGGCACATGGCGTGCAGCGCTGGCGCGAAGCGGTCGAGACAGCGCTGCCGGTCCGGGCGTGTTATGCTGACGGCGCACCGTTCTGGATCCGGGACAGCCGCTTTTCCTACCTGGCCGGATGGCCGGAGGGCGAGTTGCTTGCCGCCGTTCTCGCCGATCTTTGCCGGGACGCGGGTCTCCCCATCATGCCGGTGCACGCGGATGTGCGCCTGCGTTCGCTCGGCGGATTGCGTTTTGCTTTCAACTATGGCCCGGAGCCGGTCAGCCTGCAGGGCACGACGCCCGAAGGCGCCGAGTATGTGCTCGGCGGTAGCGAGCTTGCGCCTGCAGGCGTGGCGGCCTGGCGCCTCTAGCGCGGCAGGCCGACAAACTCCTCGCGATTGCCCAGCACGACCCGGTTGAAGATCAGCGCGATACTGATCGAGCAGACCAGGGTGATCAGCATCAGGTGGATGTAGTGCAGCGGCGTCCAGGCGAAGGTGAAGATGGCATAGAGTGCCGTTCCTGACAGAACGCCCGTCATCGCGGCGCCGGCACCGACATTGCGGAAGACCAGGCCGACGATGAAGGCCGACAGGATGGGCATGGACAACAGGCCGAACAATTGCTGGACCAGGTTGATGATGCTTTCCGCGCTTTGATAGACCGGCACCAGCGCGATGGAACTGCCGACAAACACCAGCGTGATTATCATGTTCATCCGGCCGACATTGGGTGTGGAGTCGAAATAGGTCTCGTGGATATCCAGCACGTAGAGCGTGGTTGAGGAGTTCAGCACCGAGTTGAAGCTCGTCAGCACCGCGGCCGCGATCATGGCGGCAAACGCGCCGGACAGCCAGGGCGGCAGGACGGCAGCAACGATCTGGCCATAGGCCGCATCACCCACATCACCGAACAGTTTGAAGGCGACGATGCCGGGGATCACGACGATCGCCGGCACGATAAGCAGGCGGATGCCCGCCGCTGCGATGACGCCTTTCTGGGCTTCCTTCAGGCTCTTGGCCGCCATGGCGCGCTGGGTGATGGTCTGGTTGGTGCTCCAGTAGAAGATCTGGATGAAGATCATGCCCGTCAGCAGGGTGTGCCACGGGATCGGCGAGTCATTGTCGCCGATCAGGGTGAGGCGTGCTGCGGGAATGCCGGACAGGTCGAAATCGATCGCCTTGAGCGCCAGCACCACGACCAGAACCGCAACGCCGAGCACGCCGACACCGGAAATGGCGTCGGACACGGCGACGGCACGCAGACCGCCGAAAATGGCATAGGCCGAACCGATCAGCGCGAGCGGAATGGCAAAGGCGAGGATCGGCCAGTCGACGCCGAACATGGATTTCAGGAACAGCGAGCCCGTGTAGAGCATGACCGGCAGGAAGACGATGATATTGCCGGCAAGGAACAGGAAGGCGATCAGGGCCCGGATGTTCTTGTCGTTATAGCGCTGTCCCAGCAGCTCGGTCGTCGTCCGGCAATTGTTCTTGTAGTAGATGGGCAGGAAGACAAAGGCGAGTATGACAAGGCCGGCAACGGCGGCAAGCTCCCACCAGGCCAGCAGCAGCATCTGGTTGCCATTCATCCCGACCAGCTGGTCGGTCGACAGGTTCGTCAGCGTGATCGAGCCGGCGACCAGGATCCAGCCGAGGCTCCGGCCGGCGAGAAAATATTCGCTTTCATCGTCGGCACCTGCGGTCTTTTTCATGGCGGAAACGCGCCACCAGGTCAGAGCCCCGATGGCCAGCGTCAACACCAGGAAAATGCCGATTTGCAACGGATTCAGCGCAAGATTGTTTGTCATGATGATCTCCCCGCCGACACGGTGGAGAGTTTTGCGCGCAGACACAAGGTGTTGGCGAGAAACTGCTGGGGCATCCCCCGTTGCGGGGCCTGCCGCGGGGCGCAAAACGCCAGCCGGAACGGGCAGGAATTGACCGCCATGCGGGGGGCGTGCACAAACGTAGGACAGGGGGACACGATCATGAAAACACGCCGCGATATCGTCTTGGGACTGGGCAGCGCATCGCTCGTCGGTCTGGTCGGTTGTACTCGGGACATCGTGCCGGGCGAGATCGAGATCCACGCACCTGCCGCCAGGGATTTGTTCACCGGATCACCGGGTCTGCAACAGCTCGCGGACGGTTTTGTCTGGAGTGAGGGCCCCACCTGGGATCGGGCGCGAAACTGTCTCTATTTCACGGATGTCCCTTCCAACAGGGCGTACCGCTGGTCGGAGAATGCCGGTCTGGAAACCTTCCTGGACCCGTCCGGGGTCGCCCCGGAAGCGGCGCAGGGCATGCGCGAGGCCGGAGCGAACGGCCTCTGGTTCGGCGAAGACGGTTGGCTCTATCTCTGCAATCACGGAGTTCGGGCCGTGCAGAGGATGAGACCCGATAGCCAGCTTCGCGAGACCCTTGTCGACTCCTATGGCGGGCAACGCTTCAACAGTCCGAATGATCTGGTCCGGGCCCGTGATGGCAGCCTCTACTTTACCGATCCGCCCTATGGTCTGGAGGGGTTGGATGCCTCTCCGCTCAAGGAAATGGATGCCAATGGTGTATACCGCCTGGCGCCTGATGGGGAGTGCGAGCGCCTGTTCGACCATCTGACGTTCCCCAATGGGATTGCCCTGTCGCCGGATGAACGCTGGCTCTATGTCGCGCAATCGGACCCGGCCGCGCCGCATATCTATCGTGCCGCATTGTCCGCCGATGGCGCGGTGGGACCGTTGGAGCTGTTGTTTGACACGTCCGAATATCTTGCAGCCGGCGACCCCGGCTTGCCGGATGGCATGTGTGTGAGTTCGGACGGCATGCTCTTCGCGACCGGGCCGGGCGGGGTGTTTGTGCTGTCACCGAGCGGTGAGCTGCTGGCACGCATCGATACCGGCCGGGCGACAGCGAATTGTGCCTTTGGTGGGCCCGACGGGCGAGTCCTCTTCATGACTGCGCATGACCGCCTGCTGCGGCTTCAGACCCGGGCGACGGGGCTGCAATGGCGAAGCGAGGCCAGCCTGTAGGCGGCTGTGCTGTCGCCTTGGGGTAAACCCGCGCGCGCAATAACTCCCGCTTCTTGATGATTGCCCCCGCAGTGGTGATGCGCTCCGGGTAACGGGCTGGTGTTCTTCGCTTGCCAAATGTCCATCGTTGTCATAATGGCATGCCAACGGCGAAAGCCACGGTTTCGAGATGGGGAAAGTGATGTCCAATCCGTATAATCGCAAACTTGCTCTGGCGGGCATCGACCCCGCTGTCATTGGTGAAGCCGGCATGGCCGCCCGCATCGAAGCGATGCTGGGCGAAGGTCTGCACGGGCTGGCCTTCAGCCCCTATGTCGATGGCCAGGACAATATGTGTGACGTGTCGCCGGAACAGATCCGGGCGCGGATGGCGATGCTGGCTCCCCACACCGACTGGGTGCGCACCTTCTCCTGCACGCGCGGCAATGAGGCCGCTCCTGTCGTCGCCAGCGAACTCGGCCTGAAATCCATGGTGGGTGTGTGGATCGATGATGATGTCGAGCGCAATGAACTGGAACTGGCCAAGGGTATCGAGCTGGCCCAGCAGGGACATGCGGGCATCCTGGCGATCGGCAACGAGGTTTTGCTTCGTGAAGAGCTGACCGAAGATCAGCTGATTGCCTACATCGAGCGCGCCAAGGCTGAGGTCGACGTGCCTGTTGGATATGTTGACGCCTATTTCCTGTTCGAAAACCACCCGCGCGTGGCCGCGGCCTGTGACGTGTTGCTGGTCAATTGTTATCCGTTCTGGGAAGGTTACCCGATCGAGCACGCCCACATTTACATGCGTGAGATGTATCGCCGGGCCCAGCGGGTTGCCGAGGGCAAGAAGGTCATCATCGCCGAGACCGGTTGGCCGAATATCGGTACGCGTGACCGCGGGGCCGTCCCGTCCCGTATCAATGCCATGAAATACTTCATTGATGCGGTGGAATGGACCCGTAAGGAGAACATCGACCTGTTCTATTTCGCGGGATTTGATGAAGCCTGGAAGGTTGCCAAGGAGGGCGATGTAGGCGCCTATTGGGGACTCTGGGACAAGGACGGCAAGCCGAAGTACTGCAGTATGTGATGTTTGGGATTTTTTCTTCTGACCGGCGCCGGTTCGCGCCTTCGCACGCCAATGCGATCTGCTATTCCGGCTACCGGGAGGGACAAAGTCCGCCTTCTGGTGTTTTTCCGAGCTATGAACAGGTCCGCGAGGATTTGCTGATCCTTGTTCGCCACTGGCGTTACCTGCGGGTCTATGACTGCACGCAGCACGCCGAGACGGTGCTCAAGGTCATTCGCGACGAGGGTCTGCCGCTCCAGGTCATGCTGGGCATGGGGCTGGGTGCGGAAGTCAGCAATCCGAACTGCCCATGGGGCGGGATCTATGACGATGCGGTGCTGGCGGCTAACCGGCGCGCCAATGACGAGGAGCTGGCTCGAATGGCCGCGCTCTCACGTCGCTACCGCAAGGAGGTCATGGCGGTTTCGATCGGCAATGAGGCCAGTGTGGACTGGAATGACCACATGGTCCCTGTCGACAGGCTGATCGAATTCGCCAAACAGCTGGGCCGCAAAGCCCGGCACCCGGTGACATTCTGCGAGAACTACGTGCCCTGGACGGACAAGCTGCGTCCTCTCGCAGCGCATCTGGACCTGCTCGGCGTGCACACTTATCCGGTCTGGGAGTACAAGGGCATCGAGGAGGCGCTCGCCTACACCCAGGAAAACTATTATGCGGTGAAGGGGCG
>JAYZXG010000272.1:0-14564 GCA_036141435.1 Pseudomonadota bacterium
ATTTCGCTCGCATCGATCGGAACTTCTCCCCCTACGGCGTAGGAGCGGCCATCGGGACCCTTCTGGTACTCGTAACTGATCGCGCCGGCATATTGTCCGCCGACATTCTTGTGGGCCTGCTCGTGCGCGCGCACCTCGGCGTCGCGCGCTTTCAGCTTGGCGACCTGGGCCTGTTCTTCCTTGGAAAGGGGCTGGTTGAGCCCCCCGCTCTTCTGGGGGGCAGGCGCACCTGTTCCGGCCGATGCCTGGGGCATCAACGGCAAGCCGGGTAACGCGCCAATACTGCTCATGCCGATATTATCGGCTGAGGCGCTTAATCAGATATGAAAATCGGGACTAGGACAGTTCCTTGACCGTGTCGCGGGAGCCATCGACGCGCTCGCGCAATTCCTTGCCGGTCTTGAAGAATGGAACGTGTTTTTCCTTCACGGATACGCTTTCGCCGGTGCGCGGGTTGCGGCCGGTGCGGGCCGGGCGCTGGCGAACGGAAAAGGCACCAAATCCACGAAGCTCGACCCGGTCACCACGGGCCAGGGCATCGGTCACGCCATCGAGGATCGTATTGACCACACGCTCCACATCCCGGTGGTAGAGGTGGGGATTGGCTTCTGCCAGACGATCGATCAGCTCGGATTTGATCATACCATGCCTCCGTGTTTGCTCGATAAAACTGCCTTGAGACAGAGGGCACGTCAACGCTTGATCAAAAAAAATCGGCCGAAGCAGTGCTCCGGCCGATCAATTTTTATTCGTTTGAACGTATGGGCTTAGCTTTTGTCTTCGCCGTCGTTCTCGCGCAGGGCAGCGCCCAGGATGTCACCCAGGGATGCACCGGCATCGGAAGAACCATACTGCTCAACCGCTTCACGCTCCTCGGAGATCTCCAGTGCCTTGATGGACAGGGAGATACGGCGAGACGCCTTGTCGACATTGGTGACGCGGGCGTCGACCTTGTCGCCTACAGCGAAGCGCTCCGGACGCTGTTCCGCACGATCGCGGGACAGGTCGGACTTGCGGATGAAGGCTTTCACGGCCGTGTCGTCGCCGAAGGTGACTTCGATGCCGCCAGACGTGATTTCCGTAACCGTACAGGTGACGGTGTCGTTGCGGTTGACACCGGAGCTGTCCATCGGGTCGCCAGCAAGCTGCTTGATGCCCAGGGAGACACGCTCTTTCTCGACGTCGACGTCGAGGACTTTCGCGTCAACCATGTCGCCCTTCTTGAAGGCTTCCATGGCTTCTTCGCCGGACTGGTCCCAGGAGATGTCGGACAGGTGAACCATGCCGTCGATGTCGCCTTCCAGGCCAACGAACAGACCGAACTCGGTGATGTTCTTGATCTCGCCCTGGATCGCGGAACCGGACGGGTGGTTCTCTGCGAACACTTCCCACGGATTGCGCTGGGTCTGCTTGACGCCCAGGGAGATGCGGCGCTTCTCGGCGTCGACATCGAGAACCATGACCTGAACTTCCTGCGACGTGGACAGGATCTTGCCCGGGTGGACGTTCTTCTTGGTCCAGGACATTTCGGAAACGTGGACCAGGCCTTCAACGCCCTGTTCCAGCTCAACGAATGCACCGTACTCGGCGATGTTGGTGACACGACCTTCGAAGGTTGCGCCAACCGGGTATTTCGCAGCAACGCCATCCCACGGGTCAGACATCAGCTGTTTCATGCCGAGGGAGATACGCTGGGTGTCCTTGTTGATCTTGATGATCTGGACGGAAACCGTCTGACCGACTTCAACAACTTCGGACGGGTGGCCAACGCGGCTCCAGGACATGTCGGTGACGTGCAGCAGGCCGTCAATGCCGCCCAGGTCAACGAACGCACCGTAATCGGTGATGTTCTTGACGACGCCTTCGCGCGCTTCGCCTTCAGCCAGCTGGCCGACGAGTTCTGCACGCTGTTCGGCACGGCTCTCTTCGAGGACGGCGCGGCGGGACACAACGATGTTTCCGCGCGGACGGTCCATCTTGAGGATGGCGAACGGCTGTTCCTGGTTCATCAGCGGACCAACGTCGCGGACCGGACGGATATCGACCTGGGAACCCGGCAGGAACGCAGAGGCGCCGCCGAGATCGACAGTGAAACCGCCTTTGACGCGACCGACGATCGCACCGTTGACCGGCTCTTTCTTGTCGAAGGACTTCTCGAGGCGGTCCCAGCTTTCTTCGCGGCGAGCCTTGTCGCGCGACAGGATGGCGTCACCGAGCGCGTTTTCGATGCGCTCAAGGTAGACTTCAACTTCGTCACCCACGGACGGGGCTTCGGATCCCGGACCGGTGAATTCGCGCAGCGGGACGCGGCCTTCGGTCTTCAGACCAACATCGACAACAACAACGTCGTTTTCGATTGCGGTCACGGTGCCTTTGACGACTTGGCCCTCGGCCAGATCGCGGCCGGCCAGGCTTGCCTCGAGCATCGCGGCAAAGTCATCAGTCGTCGGGGTGAGTGTTTCGGTAGACATTTAAAGGGTTGCTCCAGTACAGCGCGGTCAGGCTACAAATCGGTGATGGCGCTGTCTTAGTGCTGATGAATCAGCGGGTTAGAGTTCAAACAAGAGTGGGCCGAACGCCACCCCTTGCTCCGGAAGAGAGCAATCGAGGTCTTGTCCGGTACTCGGCTGTGATCACGGAGTGCTCGGAAGTGTCACGCCTTTTGGCGCTTTTCCACAATCCTCACGGCTTCCGCGATGGCCGCGTCTATACTCAAGGATGACGTATCAAGCAAGGTTGCATCCTCTGCCTTGCGCATGGGGGCATCGGATCGCTGGGCATCGCGCGCATCGCGTTCGAGCGTCTGGGCGAGCATTTGCTCGAAGGTGATCGGATCGCCCTTGGCGTTCAGCTCGGCCTGGCGCCGGCGGGCCCGGGTCTCCGGTTCGGCGGTGACGAACAGTTTCACGTCTGCATCGGGACAGATCACCGTGCCGATATCGCGGCCATCCAGGATGGCGCCGCCGGGCTGGGTGGCAAAGGCGCGTTGCACGTCGAACAAGGCGTCGCGGACGGGTTGTTGCTTGGCCACCTGGGACGCGGCCACGCCGACCTCGGCCGTGCGGATCCGGTCTTCGTCAATGGCCGTGACGTCCAGCGATGCGGCGGCCCGGACCGCGGCCGCCTCATCGGTCGGGTCCTCACCCGCGTCGAGTACCCGCAGGGCCGTTGCCCGATAAAGACTGCCGGTATCGAGATAGGGCAGGCCGAATCTCTGTGACAATGCGCGGGCGATCGTGCCCTTGCCCGAGGCCAGTGGACCATCAACGGCGATGATCATTCCGTGGGCTCCATGGTCGCGCCCAGACCCAGCATGTGATCGAGGAAGTCCGGATAGCTGGTGGCGATCATGCTGGCATCATCGATGGTGACCGCGTCCTCTGCGATCAGCCCCAGGACCAGGGCGCTCATGGCAATCCGGTGGTCATGGTGGGTGATGACATGGCCACCGCCAGGCACCGTTCCACCCGTGCCGACCACGTCCAGCCCGTCATCGCGAATAATGGTCTCCACGCCATTGGCCGTCAGCAAGTCGGATGTGCCCATCAGGCGGTCACTTTCCTTGGCGCGCAGTTCGGCCAGCCCGTTCATGCGCGTCACACCTTCGGCAGCGGCCGCGGCAACGCCCAGGATCGGGTATTCGTCAATCATCGACGGTGCCCGGTCTTCCGGGACGCTGACCCCTGTAAGGCGGGAGTGGCGGGCGCGGATGTCGATGGTCTTTTCACCGGCCATGTCGCTGGCCGGGGTGATGACAAGGTCTGCGCCCATCTCCTTGAGGGTCGTGTAGAGACCGGTGCGGGCGGGATTGTCCATGACACCGCGCAGGGTGACGTCGGAGCCCGGCGTGATCAGGGCCGCGACCACCGCGAAGGCGGCCGAGCTCGGGTCACCCGGTACGCGCACGGGAGTGGCCGTCAGCGTCTGTTCGCCGGGCAGGGAGATGGTCCAGCCGCCGTCTGTCGTCTCGACCGAGATCTGCGCGCCAAACAGCTTGAGCATGGTCTCGGTGTGGTCGCGCGTCGGGGTCGGCTCGTGGATGACGGTGGTGCCCGACGCACCCAGCCCGGCCAGCAACAGGGCGGATTTGACCTGGGCGGAGGCGACAGGCGGGGTGTAGCGAATGGCGTCCAGCGGGGCGCTCTCCACCGTCACCGGCAGTCGGCCCTCGGTCGTGGTGACGTCTGCGCCCATTTCCGACAACGGGTCGGTCACGCGCCGCATCGGCCGACCCGACAGGCTTTCATCGCCGACAAAGCGCGCGGTTGCGCCGGATCCGGCTACGACACCCATCATCAGGCGAGCGCCTGTTCCGGAGTTTCCGAAATCGAGATCGGCGTCAGGTGATTCGAATTTCCCGCCCAGACCGGTCACCGACCAGCGATTCTCGCCAAGATTTTGCACATCGGCGCCCAGAGCAGCGATGGCCTTGGCCGTATTGATCACATCCTCGCTTTCCAGCAGGCCTTCGATCTGGGTGTTACCGTTAGCAAGTCCGCCAAAAATAAGGGATCTATGCGAGATGGACTTGTCTCCGGGTGCGGCGAAATCGCCGCTCAGCGGGCCCGAGCGGGAGGCAGAAAAAGGGCCTTGCAGAGTGAAAGAATTTTGGGGCATCAAGAAAAACACAAGGATTGGGGTGACATCACGGTGATCAGGTTTTGACAGAGCGCGGTGATCGTGGCAACGGGACCCGCCGAAACGTATTGTGGTTATGAAGGGAAGTCATGGCCAAAGCAGATCTTGGAACCAAGCGCACCTGTCCTAGCTGCGCTGCCAAATTTTACGACCTGGGCCGCCAGCCTGCGCGGTGCCCGAAGTGTGAGCATGAGTTCGATCCGGAAGCCCTGGAGCCGAAACTGCCGGTAGCGGATGATCCGAAACCGGAAGAGGCCGAGGAGCAGAAGGGCAAGGAAGCCGACGAACAGGACGGTTTCGAGGACGAGGCTGACGATACGCCGGAAGTCGACGAAGCGGCTAACGAAGTCCCGGATTCCGATGATGACGACGATGAGGACGGGTCCGGCCTCAGCGACGACATCGGAGACGATTTCGAGTCCGACGACGACCTCGAGGACGATGATGAGGACGACAACACCAAGGTCCTGATCGACGAGGAAGACGACGAGGATTTCGGCGACTTCAACATCGATAAAGAGGAAGATCTCTGATCTTCTGCAGTACGGGGCGCAGCGGGCTCTTGATCCGGACACAATCCGGGACTAGGTTCCGCGCCTCTTGGCCGCTGACCCCAATGCGGCCAACCCGAGTTTCGGGGCTATAGCTCAGTTGGGAGAGCGCTTGAATGGCATTCAAGAGGTCAGCGGTTCGATTCCGCTTAGCTCCACCATTATCGAAAACCCCGCTGTCACCAGCGGGGTTTTTTGTTGCTCGGACGGGTCAGGGCGCGGCTTTGGGCCTCAGAGCTGGTCCAGATACCGGGCGGAGCGTTGTTCCGCCTCGGTCAGCTGGGCCTCTTCCAGCTGGTCCTCGATGGCTGCAGCGCTTTCCGCGGCGTCGAGATCGCCCAGCGTTGCTGCAGTGTAGAGCAGGGCCAGGGCCTCGACACGGTCGACATCGCCGCCCTCACCCTCAAGCATCGCCTGGGCGAGCGCAGCCATGGACAGCGGATCACCGCCGTTTGATCCGGCTTGCCAGAAGGCCCGTGCGGCGACCGGATCCGCGGCGCCCTGCATGCCCGTCATGGCGCCGATGCCGAGCACATAATTGGCGCCCGCCAGGCTGGGGTCCGCTGCCAGGGCGGCCTGTGCGGCCGCGAGCGCCGCATCGGTATCCTCGATGGTTTCCGGGCCGAACATCAGGGCTTCGGCGAGCCGCAGCTGTGCAAAGGCTCCGACATCATTGCGCCCGGACAGCTGGCGGTAGATGGCCAGGCCTGTCTCGGCTTCGCCCTCATAGTCATAGATCAGCAGGTCGGCCAGATCGATGCCGGCGCTGGTATTGCGGGCCTGCCAGGCAAGTTCGAAAAAGGATCGGGCGCGGTCCAGCTCGGCATCGGTTCCGATACCGTCGCGATAGATCAGCCCCAGAACGTGATTGGCTTCTGCGACGCCCTCGTTTGCGGCCTGCACGAGCCAGTAGCGGCCGATGGCGAAATCGGGGTCCCCGCTTTCCGGGAACGTCATGGCATAGCCATAGTTGAACGCAGCGGAACTGTCGCCGGCTTCGGCGGCTATTCTGAGATCATCGACATTGTCCTGGGCGCTCACGGGTGAAGCCAGGAGGGCCGCCGAGACGGCCAGGGTAACAAGGCGCAGCATGAAGTCCTCCGGAGACTGTTTCCCGGGAGCATGCCGATCCAAGCTGAATGTGCGATGAGCGGTCAGGCCGCGTCCGTGGCTGGCTCACCCGCCAGGACGGCGAAAATGGCGTCCATGTCCGGCGCGGCGCGCAGGCGCTGGCGGATATCTTCACGACGCAGCAGGCGCGACACGCGCGCCAGCGCCTTGAGGTGCTCTGCACCGGCATCTTCCGGAGCGATGAGCATGAAGATCAGGTCCGCCGGACGTCCGTCGATCGACTCGAAGTCGACCGGCGAACGCAGGCGGGCAAAAAAGCCCTGCACCCGTTCATTCCCACGAATGCGTGCATGAGGAATGGCGACGCCCTGTCCCACGCCGGTCGAACCCAGACGCTCGCGCTGAAGGACGGCGTCGAAAATCGTACGCGCATTCAGCCCGGTCGTCTCTGCGGCCAGCTCGGCGAGAGATTGTAGAACTTGCTTTCGGCTTGATGCACCCAAGTCAAGGATGACACCGTCGCCGGGAATGAGATCAGCTAACGCCATTGATAACTTCTAGTGTCTACGCGGTTGCTTTCCGCTCGGCTCGTGACGGGTCTACCCACCCGATGTTTCCATCAGGCCGTCGGTAGACGATGTTGACCCCCCCGTTTGCAGCATTCTTGAAAAGCAGGAACGGCGAATCTGCCGCGTCCAGTTCCAGGGATGCCATGCCCACAGTCATCGTGCGGACTTCACCGGGCTTTTCCGCGATCACTATTGGTTCCGGAGAACCGTTCGCTGCCGGCAGGCTGTCGTCTTCATCGTCGTCGGAGAAGCTGTCACGCATCCCCTTGAGAACGACGAAAGGAAGACTTTCGCCAGGTAGCTCGGACTTATTATCAGCGTGGTGGTTCTTCAGCTTGCGCTTGTAGCGGCGCAATCGCTTCTCCAGCTTGATCATGGTGTCGTCTGCCGCCTTGTAGGCGTCATCCGCTTCACCATGGGCCTGGAGCATTACGCCGGACGGCAGGTGCAAGGAACAGTCGACCCGAAAACCGACCCCCTCGCGTGCGATGGCGACATAAGCCTCGCCCGGACGATTGAAGTATTTTGAGACCCCGTCCTCGACACGTCCGAGAATTTGTTCCCGAAGTGCGTCGCTGACGTCGATGCCTTTGCTGACAACTTGTGTATGCATGCGCTCCTTCCCGCTGGCCATTCACCAGCACGTGAGGCGTTTCCGAACTGCTCCGCCCCTTGGAAAGCGGGCGGAACCTAGTCGCGGGCGGACCCAAGAGTCAATCTTGAAGTTCGTCACGAATCGCACGGACGCATGGGTGCGCTTCGTCCCGCGAGGCGCTCATTTGCGGCAGACCCTAACCGGCGCGCTTGAGAATGCGTCGGCGCTGGACCGAAGAGGGTATGTTGAGCGCCTCCCGGTATTTGGCCACAGTCCGGCGTGCAATTTCAATCCCCTCGTCATGAAGAAGATCAACAAGCTTGTCGTCGGATAGCACGTCTTCCAAGGTTTCCTGGCTGATCAGCGTCTTGATCCTGTGACGAACTGCCTCAGCGGAATGGGCCTCTCCGCCCCCCGCAGACGGGATTGCGGAGGTGAAGAAATACTTCAGCTCGAACATGCCGCGCGGTGTGGAGACAAACTTGTTGGACGTCACCCGGCTGACGGTGGATTCGTGCATGCCGATCGCATCGGCCACGGTTTTCAGGTTCAGCGGGCGCAGATAGGCCACGCCATGCGCGAGGAACATGTCCTGCTGGCGGACAATCTCGCTGGCCACCTTGAGGATGGTCCGTGCGCGCTGGTCGAGGCTCTTCACCAGCCAGGAGGCATTCTGGCTGCACTCGGTGATGAAGGTTTTCTCGGTCTCGGTCCGCGCCGCCGTGTGGATCTCGTTGTAATAGCGATTATTCACCAGGACGCGCGGCAGGGTTTCCGAATTCAGTTCGACCTGCCAGCTGCCATCCGGCGCCTGGCGGATGAAGACATCCGGCTCGACGGCACGGGCGCTGTCATGACCAAAGGCCATGCCCGGCTTGGGGGTCAGCTCGCGGATCTCCGCGATCATGTCGTCGAGGTCTTCATTGTCGACGCCGCAGAGCGATTTGAGGACGTCGTATTCGTGGCGCGCGAGGCGCTCCAGATTGTCCAGCAGCGTCGCCATGGCCGGATCGAGGCGATCCTTCTCCCGCAGTTGCAGGGCCAGGCACTCGCCCAGGTCACGGGCCATCACGCCGGCCGGCTCAAAGCTCTGGGTCATTTCCAGGACGGCTTCGATGCGGGCCCGCTCGAGGCCGAGGCGCGTGGCGATCTCGCTCATGTCAGAGCGCAGATAGCCGTCCTCGTCAGCCAGATCGATCAGGTGGGCGCCGATCATGCGGTCGATCGGGTCATGGGTGGCCGTGGCCAGCTGGTCGTGCAGGTGTTCCGCCAGCGACATCTCGCGCGAGGAATTGGCGATGGCGTCGTAATCCTCGCTGACAGCACCGCCGCCGCCACCGCTCCAGGTACCGCCCTGGCCGACGGCGTCCGCCGGTGCGTTGGCATCAATGCCGGAGAGGTCGGCCTTGGAATCATCAATGTGGAGGACGTCGGAATCCGCGTCGATGGACTCCGCAGCATCTGTCGACGGCGCAGACAATTCGAGTTCCTGCGGCTCGCCTTCACCCTCCTGGCGGGTTGATTCGGCGCTCTCGGAGCTTTCGTCGCGCTCAAGCAGCGGATTGCGTTCCAGTTCGCCCTCGACGAACTCGGCCAGCTCGACATTGGAGAGCTGTAGCAGCTTGATGGCCTGCTGGAGCTGTGGCGTCATCACCAGGGACTGGCCCTGGCGCATATCCAGCTTCTGCATTATTCCAGCCATGAAAACCTCTGTTTGGTACGTTTCCTGCAGAGGGTTATCAGGAAAAGCTTTCTCCGAGATAAACGCGCTTCACATCCGGGTCCGACCGGATCTCGTCCGGGGAGCCTTCGAACAGCACTTCACCATCATAGATAATGGTTGCCCGGTCAGTGATTTCGAGCGTTTCGCGCACGTTGTGATCGGTGATCAGGATGCCGATTCCGCGGTCCTTGAGGAAGCGGATCAGCTCGCGGATATCCGCGATGGCCAGCGGGTCGATACCGGCAAACGGCTCGTCGAGCAGCATGAAGGACGGGCGTGTCGCGAGGGCGCGGGCGATTTCGACGCGGCGACGCTCACCGCCGGACAGCGAGGGCGCGCGGGCATGGCGCAGATGCGAAATACGCAGCTCCTCGAGCAATTGCTCGACCAGGTCCATGCGCTTTTCCCGGTCCTTCTCCACGATCTCGGCGACCGCGAGGATGTTCTGCTCGACGCTCATCCCGTGGAAGATGGATTTTTCCTGCGGCAGATAGCCGATGCCCAGGCGTGCCCGCTGGTACATGGGCAGGCGGGTAATGTCCTCGCCATCGAGCAGGATCTTGCCGTAATCGGCTTCGACCAGGCCCGTGATCATGTAGAAACAGGTGGTCTTGCCCGCGCCGTTGGGGCCGAGCAGGCCGGCGACCTCGCCGCGCTGCAATGTCAGCGAGACGCCTTTGACGACCGGGCGCTTGGCATAGGCCTTGCCGATTTTCTCGACCGTCAGGCCGGAGACGCGAGCGGGCGTCTCGGCGACGCGTTCTGTGGTCGTAGCATCCATGAAAGCAGTATCCCGGCCCTAATTGCCGTCGGTTTCGTTATCATCAGCAGGCACCAGCACGGCGCGCACGCGCTGGCCGTCACCCTGTTCGCCGAAGCGGGAATTGCCGCTGACGAGGTCCGTCTGGAAAAACGTTGTGGTGACGGTGTTGTCGCCCTGGGTGATGACCACATCACCGGTCAGGGTGATGGTTTCGTCGTCCAGATTGTACAGGCCGCGATCGCCGCGCGCAGTTTGCTCCGGGGTGATGTAGAAGACGTTGTCCAGAGCCTCGATACGGTCGATATCGCCCCATCCATTGGAGCCGTCGGCCGCGGTGCCGGTGTAGTAGACATCAATGCGTGACGCCCGCAACGCACTGTCGCCCTGGACAGCGTTGACATTGCCACGCCAGACGATGCGGTGTTCCGCGTCGAGGACTTCGACGTGGTCGGCCTCGATATCAAGAGGCAGGCTGGCATTGCCGATCTGGGCGCTGGCAGGCGCACCGGCCAGCGCAAGGGCGGCCATGGCAAGAGCAATCAAAACCAGTATGCGCATCAGTTTCCGTCTCCGTCCGTCGCGGTGTCTGTGCGATCTTGTACGATACGCGCGCGCACGCGTCCCTCGAAAATCACACGGTCGCCGCCATCAAGTATTTCAAATCGGTCTGCCCGGATCTGACCCATCGGGCCGTTGCCATCGACCGGCTCCTCGCCGACGACCCGCTCCTCGCGCAGGTAGACGCGCGCATGATCCGTCGCAAAGCTGTAGCCCTCGGCGGTGTTGAAATTCACCTCGGTCGTCAGGTCGATGATCCGGTTGGAGGGGTCATAGACGCCGGCTTCGGCAAGCACGAGCGATTCCGCCCCGCCGCCGGTCAGCAGGTCGTATTCCAGCCGCGGTCGGTCCAGGTCGGTCAGGCCGATGGCGCTGTCGCTGCGCCGAATGGCTGAATCCGCCGTGACCGTATACGGCGTCAGGTTCTCGTCGCGCCCGGTAAACCGCGGATTGAGCATGCGCACATCCGTGCTCACGGCCTCGGTGGATTCGGTCGCGCCGCCCTGGGAGCCGAAGAACATCTGCGCGATCACGAGCAGGGTGATCGCAATGGCGCCGCCCGCGAAGATCATCCGCATGAGGCTGACCAGAGCCGTGCGCCGGCGCGCCGCGTTCAGCGTCAGCGCGCGTCGCGGTTCCCAGCTTCCGTGATGTGTCGGCTGCAGGGCTTCCAGACCCTGCGCTGCACTCGCAGTCATCACTCTAGTTCTTTCGAGTTGGCGCGTTGGTGGTTACCGCTCACTAAGACCAGCCTTTGCAGGCCATTTCAAGGCGGCGACGATCAGGAATGTGCGAAGATATCGGATTCCGGCCAGCCCATCAGGTCCAGTTCCGCACGGGTCGGCAGGAAGTCGAAGCAGGATTTGGCCAGGCCCATGCGTCCCTCGCGCTCCAGCATCATGCTCAGGCGTTCACGCAGCTTGTGCAGGTGCTGCACGTCCGAGGCGGCATATTCCAGCTGGGCGGGAGAGAGTGTGTCTGCGCCCCAGTCCGAGCTTTGCTGTTGCTTGTTCATGTCGGCGCCGACCAGTTCCCGGGTCACGTCCTTCAGGCCGTGGCGATCCGTGTAGGTGCGTACGAGCTTGGAGGCGATCTTGGTGCAGAAGACCGGTGCCAGGGTCACGCCCAGATACTTGCGGATCATGGCCACGTCGAAGCGGGCAAAGTGGAGGATTTTCTCGACGCCCGGATCCGCCAGCAGGGCTTTCAGGTTGGGGCAGTCATAGTGGGCGCGGTCCATCTGGACGATGTGCGCATCGCCGTCGCCGGACGAAATCTGCACGACGCACAACTGGTCGCGCACCAGGGAGAGGCCCTGGGTTTCCGTATCAATGGCAATGAGCGAGCCCAGATCGAGCCCATCGGGCAGGTCGCCCTTGTGGTAGTGGATGGTCATCACATGATCCTTGTCTGAGCTGTCGTCCTAGCCTTCCGGAGGGGAATGGGCAATGGCGCGTGCGGGTGCAGGGCGCAGCCTGTCGTGCCGCCCGCGTGGTGGCGCCTGCGTGGTGGTGGCGCGGCATGCGGGCCGATTGCGGTGACGCGCCACGCCGATCTGTTCACCGCGAATAGGCACATTTGTGTGACATTTCGGGAAAAATCGGAAAAGTTATCAATCCGTAAATCATCGAAACAATATCAGATAAAAAAGGGAAAACAGCCATTTGGCGTGATTTTCGCGTCGAGGTATTTTGTGCAGTATACGGACTTTACTTTTTGAATTCTGGGTTGTAACAATACTGTCATATTCAGACACACATGTTCCCAAAAGGAGGGTGAAGCATGAAAAACACAAACATGATGCTCGCCGCATCCCTCGCAGCTACCGTCGCTTTCGCACCGTTTGCTGCCGCTCAGAATTACGCACGTCCGGACGCATTCCTGCTCGAAGCCATGGGTCAGCGGGGCTGGACGGTGTCCTGTCAGTTGACCCAGGCTGATGGTGACCGTGTCACCACGCGCGACCGCGGTCGCGGCCTGCACGACAATGCGCGGGTCCAGGTCAGTGATGTTCAGACCGGTACGTGTTCCTACGAAGTGCCCGAACGCGGCGCTCTGCGTCTCACCATGCGGATCGATCACACGCAGTTCGAGTGCCCCTTCACGGTGACCGAGGACGGTTTCTGCCGCGCCCAGCTGCGGCCGGGCACGTCCGGCAGCTTCCGGGTCGAGCGTCGCGCAGGTGACGTCGCAGGCACGGGCAGCTAGGCGCTGCACACCACCGCATAGACGACCGGATCGCACGAGATCCCGAGCCGCGCAGGGCTGTTTTTCAGGGCCCTGCGCGGTTTTTTTGTGTGCGCGATACAGCGTCAGATCTTGCGCGCGCTGCAGAGGTATTAGAATATTACTAGTGCTGCGCTCATGCGGCACGCATAAGTGGCGGGCAGGGTCGCATTCCCCAAAAATGTGAGCCTGAATTGCCCAATACCCGTGATCTACGGATCGCAAAAAACACTGCATCCCGCTTTGGCCCCAAAACGAAGCGGGATGTTTTGTGTCTGGGCTCCGGCTGAGCGCGCGATCGCACCGCCGCCGGCAGCGCCACAAACACAGCCAGAAATAAACACAGCCAGAAACAAAAACAGCCGCACATCGGCGGCTTGTCGTTTCAATCTTTGCAAGGGAATGGTGCCCAGGAGAGGACTCGAACCTCCACGTCCATACGGACACTAGCACCTGAAGCTAGCGCGTCTACCAATTCCGCCACCTGGGCAGGTGTCAGGAGCGCGGTAGGTAAAGAAGCGGGCGGCGCGTGTCAACGCCTGTATGTGTCTTCGCCGGGGAGTTTTGCAGCGCGCACTTCGTGGTCGATGCCGCAGGGCGGTGCGACAGGGCCTGTCCGGGTGTTCGGTGGTGCGGAAAAGGGCCCGGTGCTGACCCCGACCGCGCGCTCGCGCAGGCAGGTCCGCGGCCCGTGGCGCGCGCCGCCAATCCGATGTCCGCGAGGCCGGGCGGGGACGCAAATCGGGCGTGAGCTGAAGAATAGTGTGTCCGGGACCGCGCCGGGGCGCATCAACGCATGGACATCCGGGGTATTTTTTGGTCTACCCGGGGCCATACCACTCTTTGATGAGGATTCCCTCATGCTTCGCGATGAAATGATCACTGTTTTTGGCGGGTCCGGCTTCCTGGGTCGCCATGTTGTCCGGGCGCTTGCCAAGGCGGGTTACCGCGTGCGTGTCGCGACACGCCGGCCTCATCTGGCCCAGGACCTGCGGGTGATGGGTGTTGTTGGCCAGGTCCAGCTCGTCCAGGCCAATATCCGCGTGCCCAGTTCGGTCGAGCGCGCCGTTGACGGCGCCAGCGGTGTCATCAACCTGGTGGGCGTGCTGGCCGAAAGCGGTCGCCAGTCCTTTTCCGGCCTGCATGCCATCGGCGCCAAGACGATCGCCGAAGCGAGTGCCGCAGCCGGTATCGACAAGCTGATCCAGGTGTCCGCGATCGGTGCCAGTGCCGAGAGCGAGTCCAAGTATGCGCGCTCCAAGGCCGAAGGCGAAGCCAGCGTGCTCGCTGCGGTGCCAAGTGCGACGATCCTGCGCCCGTCCATCATTTTCGGGACCGATGACGGCTTCTTCAACATGTTCGGATCCATCGCCCGCTTCGCGCCGGCCCTGCCGCTGTTCGGCGGTGGTCATTCGCGCTTCCAGCCGGTCTTTGCCGGCGATGTGGCGTCTGCCGTGCTGGCCGCCTATGAGCGCGATGATGCGCGCGGCGAGACCTATGAGCTCGGCGGCCCGGCGACGTATTCCTACAAGGAGCTGATGGAGTTCACGCTCAAGGAGACCGCGCGTCCGCGTTTCCTGATCCCGCTGCCCTTTGCCATCGGCAAGGTCGTCGCGCTGGTGTCCGAAATCGCCGCCATCCTGCCCTTCGTGCCCAGCCTGCTCACCCAGGACCAGCTGACCCAGCTGCGCTCGGACAATGTCGTCGCCGAGGGCGCCAAGTCGCTCGCCGATCTCGACATCGAGCCGGAAACAATGGAGGCCATCGTGCCGGGCTATCTGGCGCGGTATCGCCGCTATGGCCAGTTCCACGAAAGCTCCGTCTGACCTGACAGGCGAGACCAAGACGCAAGCAGGCGACGGGTGACCGT
>JAYZXG010000273.1:0-6758 GCA_036141435.1 Pseudomonadota bacterium
GAGCAATACAATTTCTGTGGGGGAATAAATGGATCGAATTGACGCCCTGCGCCTGTTCTCGTCCGTGGCAGAACTGGGGTCCTTTACCCAGGCGGCGGAGCGCGAAGGTGTGACGCCGGGCGCGGCGTCTAAACAGATCACCGCCCTGGAGACGCGTTTGCAGGCGCGCCTGTTCGAACGCACGACCCGGTCGGTTCGGTTGACCGATGCAGGCGCGGCGTTGCTGGAGCGGGTCCGTCCGTGGCTGGATGAATATGACGCGCTGGAGGAGGGCGTGGCCTGTGCCACGCAGGCGCCGGCCGGGCTGCTGCGTGTGTCGGCGCCGGTTGATTTCACCCCGCGCAAGCTGATCCGACCCATTGCGGACTTCATGAACAAATGGCCCGGAGTGGAGGTTCGCCTGTCGATGGGCGATCGCATGGTCGACCTGGTCAACGAGGGTTTTGACGTGGCCATTCGCATCGGCAACCTGCCGGACAGCGCGTTGATTGCCCGCCAGCTGGCACCTGCGGAAATGGTCCTGGTCGCCTCGCCGGACTATCTGAGTGCGGCGGGCGCACCGGCGACACCGGATGATCTGACCAAACACGCCGTGATCATCGATCGCAACAAGCCTGCCGCCCAGCAAGTCGTGCTGAGCCGTGGCGAAGAACGGGCGGAAGTGCGCATCAATGGCCGATTGTCACTGAACGGTGCTGTTGCTGCCGTCGAGGCGGCCGCGACGGGCCTGGGCATTGTCGGCACCCCGGCCTGGGCAGCGGAACAGGCGCTGGCCGAGGGGCGTGTTGTCCGGCTGCTGCAGGACTGGGAGTTGGAGCATCGCGATCTCTGGGCCGTCTTCCCGTCCTCGCGCTACCTGGCGCATCGCGTGCGCCTGTTTGTCGACCATCTCAAACAGCATTTCGCCGATGGCATCTGACCCGCACAGGCTGTGATCATCGCACGTTCATGTGTTAGGCTGTTTTTAGGCATCGATGTCGATGGAGGGGGAAATGAGACAGTTACTGGTTCTGGCAGCCGTGTGTGCGGGTCTGGGTGCATGTTCCACCACGGGGGGTGAGGGTGCAGCGGGAGACCTGGCTCTTTCAGCTTTTGACTATGCGTCCTCGGATGCGACCCGGCAGGCCGGGTCCCGCTTTGGCTATCAACTGGCCAGCGATGATGGGTGGCAGGGCGATCTGGCCTTCGAGGAAGACAGTGGCGTGCTCTCCGTTGTGTTCACCATGACGGATGGAACCGAGGCCGAATTGCGTGTCGGCATGCCTTATCTGGAAGATGGCGTGCGCCGGTATCACGGCTCGACGATTGACGGGCTCGACGTGTTCGTGGAGCTGCAGGCAGGCCCCTGCGAGCAGGGTGGTGACACGCTGACGCATTTCGCCATGGTCGAGATTGGCAGCAATGCCCTGGAAGGGTGCGGCCTTGAACGCGCGGAAATCGATCGCTGGTCGAACTATCTGATGGATTTCCTGCCGGCGATCGATACCTGTCTGGGCGAGCTTGGCGCGCGGGCCCAGCATGTCTCGCTGGCCTATTCGCAACCGGGTGGAAACACCGGCGTTCGGTTGGTGGATCAGGACGGAGCGACCTGGGAATGCACCACGCGTGAAGACGATACCGCGATCAACTCGATCCGCCAGTTGAATGCGGCGGATGCCCTGCTCGGCGAGGGTGATCCGGTGTTTGTTCGATCCCGGATGCCCGCCTTCGGTGACGCCTGTTATGTGTATGAAAGTGTCCGCCTGGCGGATGGCGCCCTGGTTGGCGCGCTGGGCTATGACACCTGCGACAGCGTCCCGATGGCCAGTTTGGGAAATTCTTAACTCGGTCTTAAACGGATAGGCACAGGCAGGGCGTATGAGATTTCTTTCGCTACTGCCCTGCCTCTTCCTTCTTACTTCCGCTGCCGAGGCGGAGCTGACCGATCTGCGTGCGCGCACGACGGGCCTGGACGGCCAGATCTGGATCGGGTTCGACACGCAACCGTCGTCGCTGGCGCTCGAAGACACGCCCCGGGGTGCGCGACTTGTCATCGAGGGCGTGGATGTGCGGTCCCGCACGATATCGCCGGCCCATACCAATCTGGTGCGCGCTGTCAGCCTGACCGCGCAAACCGGCCAGGCCCTGGTCGATCTTGAAGCCTCTCGTGACTGGGCGGATGTTCGAGCAGAACTCCGTCTGGGCGGTGTACTTGTCTCGGTGCAGCTTGGTATCGACGGCCTGCCGGCCGGCGCGGATACCCGCTCTGAAACGTCAGGGAACGTCACCGCGCAGACACCAGGTGTGCCCAGCGCTGTCATGGATCCGGAGCCGGTCAGTTCGCCGCCTGCCGATGCGCCTGCAGAGCGTGCATCCATGCAGCCCAGTCTGAGCACAGGGCCTGCGTTGAGGGACGTGCCGTCAGCGCCCGCGCCCGCTGTTCCGGCACCTGTCTCCACGGAAGATGAGTGTGAGCGCCTTGCCCGTGCCGTTGCCGACGATCAGTGGAATGAGCGCCTGCTGGTTCCGCACGCGGCCTGTCTTGCCGATCAGGGGCAAACCCGGGAGGCCACGCGCATCTACCGCCAGATCCTGGCGTTCGAGCCCGAGAATTATGCCGCGGCTGTCGCGCTCGCAGATCTTGAAGAGGCGGCCGGCAACCGCGATGCGGCGCTGCGTCTTTATCAGCAGGCGGCAAGTCATGCGCGCTCCGACGCCCAGGCTGCCGCGGCCTTGCAGCGAGCCCGCGCCCTGGAGGGCGGTCAGTAATGACGGCGAGCCATCATCGGGGGCGTGTGCTGATTGTTGCGGGCTCGGACAGCGGCGGTGGCGCCGGCATCCAGGCCGATATCAAGGCCGTGTCAGCGCTGGGCGGGTATGCGGCAACAGCCGTAACGGCCATCACCGTCCAGAACACGTTGGGCGTCACCGGTATCCATGCCGTGCCCCAGACCATCATCGCGGAGCAGATGCGCGTGGTTCTGAGCGATATCGGGGCAGATGTGATCAAGACCGGCATGCTCGCCAGTCGCGAGACCGTCGAGACGGTGGTCGGCGTCCTGGAAGAGCTGGCGCAGGATATCCCGCTGGTGGTCGACCCGGTGATGATTGCCACCTCCGGGGACGCGCTGGTGGATGAGGGGACCGAGACCGTGATCCGCGATCAGCTTGTGCCCCGGGCGCGGCTGGTGACGCCTAATAGCGACGAGGCCCAGCGCCTGACCGGGATCGAGATCACGGACCTGCACACCCAGATCGAGGCGGCGAAGGCGTTGCGTGAAATGGGCGCTTCAGCGGCGCTGGTGAAGGGCGGGCATCTGGATGGCTCCAGCGTGCGTGATGTCCTGGTGTCCCAGCGGGGACTGGAAGTCATGGAACGCCCGCGTATCGACACGCCGCACACGCATGGCACGGGCTGTACGCTCGCTTCGGCGATCGCGTCGCTGCTGGCCCAGGGGCATTCCCTGCCCGAGGCCGCTGAGCAGGCCGGTGATTATCTGCACGAAGCGATCAAGCGCGCGCCGGGCTTCGGTGCCGGGCACGGCCCCGTGGATCACATGTGGGTCGTGCGGGATTAGACCCGAACCGAGAGCATTGCTTTTAAACTCTCAAGGTAGTGGGTAAAGCTCCCGCCGGATCGCAGGACGATGCCATGGTGCAGGCTTGGCTGCGCCAATACTTGGTCAACTTTCGCGCGCGCCTCGTCGACACGACCATCGGCGATCATCGCGCAGACCAATAAGGCGGTATGCGGCAACGCGGCGTCCGAGCCTTCATCCTTTAGCCCTTCGAGCCACACTGAAAACGGCGTACCGCTCACGGCCGAGGCGGCGGATTGAGCGCGGGTGAAAGCGTGCTGAACAATCAGTTCCGCAGTTTGCGATGCCTGGTTGGCATCGTTGATCTCAACCGTGTCAACAATGCTTGCCCAACACTGAAATGCAGCTGACGCTCTGAACGATAACGGTTGTCCTTCATTGGTTTCCATATCGAGTGCCTGCCACAGGATGCTGTCAACTTCCATTGGCTTGAGTTCGATTGAAATGCTCGTGTGATCGGCATTGAGAAACGACTGCACTCGGAGACACACGAATAGCGCGTCAATCTGTTTGAAAAGCGTGTTGCCACTGAGCCGCCATCCGGTTCCCTTCAAACGGGACCGGACTTCTTTGAGCACGGTCTTGGAGAAAGCGCGACGGCTTTTGGCGAAGGCCCGGTCGGTTTTGACCTGTGGGGCTGGGCGATGCTCAACGATGGATGGAACTTGCATTATTGGCCTCTAGCGTTTCCGCGCGATCCACACGCCGGCCAGGATGATCGCCAGCGCCAGCAGGGCGGTCCAGCCGATGCTCTCCCCGATGATGAAGCCGGTTATGACGGCTGCGACCGGGGTCAGATAGTTGACGATGGCCAGGAAACCTGGACCGGCGGTGCGTGCGATCTGCATCAGCATCACGGACGCGATGGCCGTGGGCGCCAGGGCGAGCCAGATCACAGAGAGCCAGGCCATCGGGGGCACATCTTGCACCTGCGTCAGCTCCCACAGGCCGAAGGGCAGGGCGAGCAGGGCCGCTGTGATCAGCATGCCCGCGCCGGACACTGACGGTGAGGTCTCCGGAAGCATGCGGGCCATGACGGCGTTGATGCCGTAACACACTGCGGCACCGACGACCGCGATCTGGGCGATGAAGGAACTGTCGAAAATGCCTTGCAGGGCGCTGGGGCCCATGAGCACGACAACGCCGCCAAACCCCACCAGGAAGCCGATCAGTTTCTGGGCGTTCATGCGTTCGCCGGGAACAAACACATGCGCCAGGCCCAGCGTCGCCAATGGCATGGTCGCGACGAGGATGCCCGTCAGGGCGCTGTCCAGGCTGAGCTGGCCCCAGGCGATCAGGAAAAAGGGCAGGGTATTGCCGAAAAAGCCCAGCCCGGTGAACCACAGCCAACGTTTATCGGTCAGCGGGGGCATGCGACGCCCGCGGAAAATCGCCCAGCCCAGCAGGATCATCGCCGCCAGGGACAGGCGCACAAAAATCAGGGCCATGGGCGGCAGGAAGTCGACCGTATAGCCGATGAAGGCGAAGGCAGATCCCCACAAGACGGTGAGAATGCCGAGTGCAATCCAGTTTTGAAGCGTCGGGTGAGCCGGGGTTTGGGTCACGATCCGGCCACTCCGGCGGTCGCTGTATCGGGGATGCGCCGGGGCGCTGGGGCCGGAGCTATGAATATTTGACGTGTCTGTATCATGGAGTTTGCTCTTGCCCGTATCAAGACGGGGCGTCAACGTGAGGACTGACTCGTCCTTAGCCTTCCCTACGGAGTTCTGCCCGTGTCCGAGATCACGCACGCCCCCGCCCAAAGCAGATACCAAAAACCCGTCCTGAAGCCGGCCGATCCGCGCTTTTCGTGTGGCCCGGTCAAGAAACACCCGGGCTGGAGCTGGGAAAGCCTTATTGAAGCGCCGCTGTCGCGGACGCACCGGACCGGGGCTGCCGTCGCGCGCATCAAGGAAGCGATCGATCGCACGCACGCCCTGCTGGAGCTGCCCGAGGATTATCACGTCGCCATCATTCCGGGCTCGGACACGGGGGCGATGGAAGCGGCGATGTGGTCTTTGCTGGGTGTGCGCGGCGTTGATGTGTTCGGCTGGGATGTGTTCGGCAATCGCTGGATCCTCGATGCCCGGGACGAGCTGAAGCTGAAAGATTTGCGGATCTTCCAGGAGAAGGCTGGCACGCTGCCGGACCTGTCACAATATGACGGCAAGCGCGATGCGATTTTCACCCTCAACGGCACGGCGGCCGGCGTGTGGATCCCGGGCTATGACTGGATCGATGATGACCGCGAAGGCCTGACCATCTGTGACGCCACATCCGGTGCCTTTGCGGTGGATATCGACTGGTCCAAGATCGATGTGCTGACCTTCTCCTGGCAGAAATGCCTGGGCGGCGAGGCCCAGCACGGCATGCTGATCATGGGGCCGCGGGCGATCGAACGCCTGAACAGCTACAAACCGACCTGGCCGATCCCGGGCCTGTTTGCCCTGCACAAGGGCGATCAGGCCAATATGAAAGTCTATGAGGGCTCTACCCTGAACACGCCCTCCCTGATGGCGGTCGAGGACTATGTCGCCGCGTGCAAGTGGGCCTCCAAGATTGGTGGGCTGCCTGCCCTGGTCGAGCGCTCGCGCGAGAATTTTGCAGCCCTGGATGCCTGGGTCCAGGAGAGCGAATGGGCGGAATATCTGTGTGATGTTCCTGCGCACCGTTCCCAGGTCTCGGTGACGTTGAAATTCAAGGATCCGCGCGTGCTGGCGCTGGATATCGAGGCGCAATGGGCCTTTTCCAAGAAGATTGTCTCCCTGCTCGAGCGAGAGAATGCCGGGCTGGACATCATCATGCACCGTGACAGCGTGCCGGGCATCCGCATCTGGTGCGGTCCGACCATCGAGCGTGATGATTTGGCCGCACTTGGTCCCTGGCTTGACTGGGGCTATGGCGAAGCGCTGGACGCGCTTTGAGCAACAGGCTAGGTGTGGACGCAAGTTTCGCCGCTTACGCGAGTTCCAAGGGGGATCACATGACGCGTTTGATGACCGCCGCTGCCGCTGCAGCACTTCTGTCCGGTATGGCGTCCGCCCAGGACGAGGGCATCGAGTTCCGCTTCGGCGTCACCGCTCACGACCTGGCTGACCATGTCGAGGACGGCCCGAACATCACCCTGGAAATGCTGTTTGAAAGCCCGGACTTCCTCGAGCCGATCTGGGCGCCGCGTCC
>JAYZXG010000274.1:0-4476 GCA_036141435.1 Pseudomonadota bacterium
TGTCGCGTGATGTGCTTGTCTTCGTGATCGAAGGTCTCTCCCAGTGCGCGTTCAGTCTCGGTCTGGGGGCGCGAGGCGCGTGACAGGGCTGCCCACGCGCTGGTCCCGCTATGCGCGGCCTTCACCGTCCCCGCCGAGGCATTGCCACTGGGTTTGATCCTGAAGATGCGCATGACCGGGCGAAAGACGGGAGCGACAATGCGTGCCAGCAATTGCAAAGGGATCTGCCGCGCCAGGACCAGCAGGATCAGCAAGCCAATACCCGCGAGGAGAATAAGTCCGTTCGCCATGATCATTTCCCACTTTCAACCAACACATCTTGCAGGAAGTATCGCATTTTGTGTGGCCAGGACGAAGGGGAAACGCTGCGACATAGTCCCCTTTTTCCGCGTCACCTAATCGCTCTCGGGTTCGAAGGCTGCGTGGTAGGAAATCGTGACATTGGAAACGTCCAGCGGGCTGTCAGACAGGCTGAGCAGCTGGAAAGCGTCGCCATATTTTGCGTCCGGGTCAGCCTCCCAGAACCAATGCCTGGCGTGTGCCGGTTCAAATCCGAAGCGTTTGTAGAAGCCCGGTTCGCCAAGCAGGACGCAGAAGGGCACGCCGAGTTGTCGCAAATAGGTCAGGCCATGTTCGATGAGAGCGCTTGCGATGCCGCGCTGGCGCACATCTTCGGCGACGGCGACCGGGCCTAGCCCGATGCCGTAGATCTCTGTCCCGGCGGCTGTCTGACCGGTCACAGGTGAAAACATGATCTCGCCAACGACCCGGCCATGATCGACCGCCACCAGTTCCAGCACATCCGCATCGGCTGCCCGCAAGGCCCGCACGATGCGGCTTTCTTCAACGCCATCAAAGGCGGCGTCCAGCAAATGCCGAACGCCGTCAGTGTCGTCGTCTTCAAAGGGCCGGATCTGCATGCCTAGAACGGCAGCCAGCGGCGATTGCGCGAATAGGCCAGATAGCCAACATTCGCACCCGCGCGCAGGCCGACACCCGAGCGGATCGGGGCGAGCGTGATCTCGTCTGCGCGCTGATAGTTCACGCCAAGCCCGGCGATGAAATAGGCCGAGCCTTCAACGCCTGGGAAGCGCTGATAGAGGCGGTCCACATCATCCAGGTTATAGACCAGGACAAAGACTCGGCTGGCATTGCCGCCGGCATCCCAGCCGATGGACGGACCGCGCCAGTAGACTTTTTCGCGCTCGCCGGACTTCAGGGTGAGATAGCCTTCGCCGTAACGCAGGCCGACGCCAACCGCGCCTGCCACTTCCTCACCGGCGACATAGCCGACCGGACGTCCGAGATCAGCAAAGACACGTTCCAGAACGCTTGCCGCAGCCTCGGCCGTAACGCCGAAGAAGTCAGCGACCGCGTCGACGACTTCGTCCTGCGAATAGGTGTCGATCGGCTCGGAATATTCGCTGGGCTGGCCGTATTCGGGCTCCTGGGCCAGCACGGGCAGGGTCAGAAGGCTGATGGCGGCAAGGGCAGTCAGGGCGCGACGCATGAAACTCTCCAAAACAGGACACCCGGGCGTAGTGCCAAGGGAATGGGGCGAGAGAGCGGCGAAACCCTTAGCGCTTGGTTAATCCGGGCCTATTGCACGCCAATTCCAACACCCGGCGAGCCTCTGAAGCTGAGGAAGAGCGCCCGGATATTGGGTGTGACACTGCCTGGCAGAGCGCCGGCGACACTGCTCGAACCGCCTTCCGACCAGGTATTTCCGGCCTCTTCGGCCCGGGCGATGTGACAGCCCATGCGCCACTCCGGGAAGCATCGATGCTTGCCTTCGGTTTGCAGCACGATCACCGGATTGCTGTGACGGGAGTCGCCGCAGATTTCCTCATAGGCCTGCTGCACGGCGTCAGCCGGTCCTTCCAGCAATTGCATGAAATGACCGTCGAGCGACAACAGGAAGCCGGTGATCCCGCGCGCCTTGTTCTTGACGCGCGCCGTTTCCAGGATGGCATCCAGGGCTGGCTGATCAAGATCGGCCGCCGCCATCGACACATAGACTATCCGGTGCACGGACATGAAAGGCTCCTGAAACGGGGCGGAAAACCTGCCACCCCGTTACATGGGTAACCGTCGTGTCAGCGACGTCAATAGTCCCCGAACGAACGATTGATCAGACCCGAGAAGAATACCGCATTCATGAACATGCGTTCGGTGCCGCGGAAGGTCGCTCGGAAGGTCGGATTGTCGGCGAACAGGATCACGCTGCCACGGCCGAGGCGCTGGGCGATCACGGCCGGCGTACCGCCGATCTCGTCCTGGCGTCGCTGCGAGGCATATCCGGCCAGCAGCGGATCGTCCGCATATTCGACAACGACCGCAAACGGGTCACGGGTCGGCCGCTCCAGTGTCAGAGTGGTGTTGCGATGCAGGGGAATGAAGCGGTCCGAATAGCCAAATCCGATCGGGTGAGAGATGTCCAGATCTCCCTCGAAAATCGCTCCGCCGATCACGTGTTCGGCATCATCCGTTGCCATGCGCGAATAGTCGCGCCGTTCCGGCGTGGCTGTGCGGTCACCGGATGTGACCGATGCCCGCGTGCTCTCGCCCAGCAGAAAATCGCGCTGGACGCGGCGTGCAGAGGACCGCATGGCGATGATCGTCCCGCCTTCCTCGCGCACCCACTGCTCGACACGCTCCTGGGCGTTGCCCAGATCGGCATTGCCGCCAACGATGATCAGATGGGTATAGCGCGACCAGTCAATGCCCCCCAGATCGCTCTTGCGGCGCAGGGTGACCGGCATGTGCATGCGATGGTCGAGCTGGTGCCAGACCTCGCCGGTGTCATAGCGTGACAGCCCGTCCTCGAAGAGCACGAGAACCTCGGGCCGGTCGACGGCGCGGAAACCGGCGCCATCGCCCAGGTCAGGGGTATTGTCGGGCGTTGAGCCGGACGCGGCGGAATACACGGCGACGCCGTCTTCCTCGGCGATTGTGCTGACCAGCTGGTGGATGTGTTCGCGGCTCGCATCCTGGCCCTGGAACGGCACGAAAACAGTGCCCGGTCCAAATTCGACCAGGCCGTCATGCGTATTGATCGTGGTGGCCTGGGTCGCGACACGCACGCGCAGGTCGGCGTCCAGCAGGCGATAGAGCGAGCGCGGCGCATAATAGTCCGACCAGCGCAGAATATAGCCATAGCTGGATTCAGGTGGTGTCGGCTGAGCCAGCGGGCCCGCCATCACGGGTTCACCCAGCATGTCGGCATTCATTGTGTTGAGAGCGGAAAACTCTAGGTCATAGGCCAGCGGCAGGGTCCAGCCGGATACATCATAGAAGATGTTCTCCTCGAACTCGGTCGGCTGATCAAATGCCGCACGGAGCATGGTGTACTGGGCTTGCTCGACAGGGATGACATAGGCTTCGCCCGGCGCATAGGTGCGCCCGCCAGCCACAATTTCGCGACCGGCTTCGTACACATCAATGTCATGACGGTTCATCAGGTCGACGAACATGTTCAGACGGGCGGGGTCGCCCTCCGCCGAGAAGACATAGCCGCGCACGTCATCCTCGCGCGCCGCTGCAAGACTGTCGGCAAAAAACTGACGCTGATAGGCGGCGATATCATCGCGTTGGGCGAGAGAACCGGAAACGGTCGTCAGCGAGGTACGAAAATGCGTCCGCACATTGTCGGCATGGCTGACAATGCCGCGATCCGCCTCGATCAGGCCTCCGCGGGCCGCACCAATCTCGAACAGGATGCCCAGCGAACCATTGACCTGCGGATAGGTGGAACCCTTGCCGACATAGAAATTGTCGAAGCCTTCCTCGGTCGTATAGAGGCGGCCTTCGCCGTCGAGGAAATCGATATGGTGGGTCGCGATGCCCTGCGTCAGTTCTCGCGCGCGCTCGGGGATGAGGGGGTTGCGACGCAGCGGCTCGCCCGGGTGGAAATAGAAGGTGCTTTCCGTACCCATCTCGTGGAAGTCAGCGGAGACCTGCGGCTTCCAGCGATGCCACTGCTCCATCCAGGCGCGGCTTTCCGGCTGGGTTTGCAGCAGCCACTGGCGGTTGAGATCGAACCAGTAGTGGTTGGTCCGCGCCTCGGTCCACAGATTGTGCTGTTCGTGCTCCGGATTGGTGACGCGGGTCGTGGCCCCGAAGGTCTCGACATGATTGACGCGGCGGGCATGCCCGTCCGGATTGAAGATCGCCGTGATCAGGATGACCGCATCATTCAGGGTCTGTTCGATCTCCTCACCTTGCGCGGCCGCATAGTGATAGAGCAGCGGGATAGCGGCATCCATGCCGGCGGACTCGGCACCGTGCACGCCGTAATTCATCCAGATGATCGCCGGTCCGTCACCGGGCTGGCTACCCGGGTCAAGCTGGGCGAGGTGTGCCTCGCGGATCTCGTCGATGCGGGCATGGTTGTCCGGCGATGTGACGACAAAGAACTGGATCGGACGCCGCTCGTGCGAATAGCCGATCGTTTCGACATGGATGCGGTCGGACTGT
>JAYZXG010000275.1:0-9772 GCA_036141435.1 Pseudomonadota bacterium
GCGGCCGGCCTGCCGATGATTGTTCACGCCACCTCCCTGCGAGAGGCAAAGATGGCGCTACGGGCCGGTGCCGAGATGCTGGTGCATTCTGTATCGGACCAGCCGGTCGACCAGGAATTCCTCGACCTGCTGACAGGCAATGACGCGGTCTACGTTCCCACGCTGCAGGCGGGACCGAATTGGGGGCGGGCACTGGCCAGTGTGGCATTCGCTGCACCCGCGCCGATCGATGATCCCAATGGCTGTGTGGACGACGCAATACGTGCGCGGATCAACGCGCCGGAGCGGCTGCCATCCGACCTGATTTCACCGGCCTGGGCCTATCGCAGTCTGGAAGGCAATGGCGCCGAGATCGCCCTGATGCAGCAAAATCTCCTTGCGGTTTACGAGGCGGGCAGTCGGATCGCCACGGCAACTGATGCCGGCAATCCGATGACCCTGCACGGTCCCTCGATCTATCGCGAGATGGAGATGATGCAGGCGGCCGGGCTCAGCCCACAGGCCGTGATCGAGATGTCGACGCGCGGCGGGGCGATCGCGATGGGTGCTGAGGATGAATTCGGACAAATCGAAGCGGGTTTCATGGCCGACCTGATCGTCTTGTCCGAAGACCCGCGCGATGATGTGCGCAATTTTCGTTCGCTCACGCACGTGATGCGGGCGGGTGTCCTGCGTGCACAGTCCGAACTACGTGTCACGCAGGTTGATTAAGCGTCGATTCCTGTGGAGCAGTCTGTGGAAAACACGCCCTTGCTCGCACTAGGGCTAGACGTGAACCCCGCGTTTACCACAATATATAGATATTGAGTGGCTGAGCCGCTTTGATTCCGACCGAGGGTGTTCCCATGACTGATGCGACCGAACTGCCGGGCCTTCTTACGACGAGCCATTCCTACAAGCCTTTCCGTTATCCGTGGGCTTATGACTTCTGGAAAAAGCAGCAACAGGTCCACTGGATGCCGGAAGAAGTTCCGCTCGGCGAGGACTGCAAGGACTGGGCAACCAAGCTGAACGACCAGGAACGCAATCTGCTGACGCAGATCTTCCGATTCTTCACCCAGTCCGATGTCGAGGTGAACGACAACTACATGGAGCGCTACAGCCGCGTCTTCCGTCCGACGGAAGTGAAGATGATGCTGTCGTCCTTCTCCAACATGGAGACGATCCATATCGCCGCCTATGCGCTGCTGCTGGAAACCATCGGCATGCCGGACAGCGAATTTTCCGCCTTCATGGAATACGAGGCCATGGCGGACAAGCACGACTTCATGCAGCGTTTTGGTGTCGAGACCGACGCCGACATCCTGCGCACGGTCGCCATGTTCGGTGCCTTCACCGAAGGCCTGCAGCTGTTTGCATCCTTCGCCATGCTGATGAACTTCCCGCGCTTCAACAAGATGAAGGGCATGGGCCAGATCGTCACCTGGTCGATCCGCGACGAGAGCCTGCATTGCGAGGGCATGATCAAGCTCTTCCACGCCTTTGCCGAAGAGACCGGCGCCCTGACGCAAGAGGTCAAGGACGATATCGTCGAGTGCTGCCGCACGGTTGTCAGCCTCGAGGACAAGTTCATCGAGCTGGCGTTCGAAATGGGCGATGTCGAGGGCCTGACGCCGGACGATATCAAGCAATACATCCGCTATATTGCCGACTGGCGCCTGGGTCAGCTCAAACTGCCGCCCATCTATGGTGTAAAAGAGCACCCGCTTCCGTGGCTTACGGAAATTCTCAACGGTGTCGAGCACGCCAATTTCTTCGAGGCCCGTGCCACTGAATACTCAAAAGGCGCGACACAGGGCGATTGGCATGGTAATGATGGCGTCTGGTCCATGTTTGACCAAATGAAAGCCAAGAAGAGCGAAGAAGCTCTGGCAGACTGATCAACTCCGCTTCGGCGTCGAGTTGCGGGCGATCCAGCTATCTACTTTCGGGGAGGAGAGAAGCGAGCTGGGTCGCCCATTTTATTGCGTGGTGTGCGGCAGATCATGCTCGCAATTGACCGTGATCATGCGGCCAAGCCTCTCGCGCTGATAGGAAATCACCGCTCCCGGCGCGCACGCTTCGCGCATCCGCTCGAAACTCCTCGCATCCAGATAATCCAGATAAATCGTCCCGGCCCCGCCAATCGCGATCACGGACACGGTCAGCGCCAGGATCGTCGTGACAATCTTCATCGCACCCTCCGAACTGGTAAGCGGAGGGTGGGCTGATTTGGCAGAATTGGAAAAGCGAGGCGATGCCTTTGCACCGCCTCGCCCTGATGGCTAGATCACCACTTCACCGGCCGGTTCACGCATGTTGTAGCGCGAGGCCATGACGCGGCCATAGGCACCGCCATTGCCGATCAAGATCACATCGCCCTCACGTGTCTCCGGCAGCAGGCGCTGGGCGCCCAGCCGGTCAGCGCTTTCGCAGATCGGCCCGACGATATCGGCGATCATGTCCGCATCCTCGTCGAGGCGTGTCAGATTGACGATCTCGTGGCGGGCCCCGTAAAGCGCCGGGCGGATGAGCGAGTTCATGCCGGTATTGATACCGACAAAACGCGCATCAGGTGTCTGTTTGACCTGGGTCACCCGTGCCAGCAATACCCCGGCTTCCGCGCTGATATACCGACCCGGTTCCAGCCAGAATTCATAGCCCGGATAGGCCGTTTTCAGCTCGCCCAGCATGATGTCCAGCTGATCGGTGTCGATGCGGCGCGGGCCGGAGGCCTCGTCCACACCCAGTCCGCCACCCAGATCGAGCACTTTCACATCGGGCAGGTCCTGTGCCGTTTCCGTCAGGAATATACCGACACGTCGCCAGTGTTCCGGATCGGAAATGCCAGAGCCGGAATGCACGTGCAGGCCGGTGATTTTCGCGCCCGCTGTTCTGGCCAGCTTGATGGTTTCCGGCAATTCGTCACGGTGCAGGCCGAACTTGGCTTCCGGACCGGCAGTGCGGACGTGTTTGTGATGGCCTTCCGGGCGTTGCGGGTTGATCCGCAAGGTGATCTCGGCGTCCTTGAACAGCTCCGGCCAGTGGCGCAGCGGATGCAACCCGTCCAGGGTCAGGTGAATGCCCATCTCCAGCGCGGCGGCATATTCCTCGCGCGGGGCGAAGTTGGGCGTGAAGAGGATGCGATCCGGCGTCAACTCGGGCGCTGCCGCACGGGCCGCCTCGACCTCGTTGATGGAGACACACTCAATGCCCAGACCCGCCTCAACCGCGGTGCGGATGATGTCGGCATGGCCATTGGCTTTCATCGCGTAGAAGCCGCGATCGAGATTCTTCAATCCGGCAATCGCCTCACAGCGCTCGCGAACCGTCTCACGGTCATAGACATACACCGCATCATTCTCGGGGCAGGTCTCGAGCAGCGCATCGCGCTTGTTGCGCCACCAGACGGCTGGCGCATCGGCTTTTGCGGTCTTGTCCGCGCCGAGCTCTGCCCAGCTCGGCCCGAAGGTCATGTCGAGCGGCTTGGGCTGGATCAGCTGGTCGTGCAGCTTGCGGCAGAGCGGCTTGCCCTGGTCTCCATCGACCACAACGGTGAAGTTGAGATCATTGGCGGCCTGGGAAATCAGGCGCACCGGATAATGTGCGAACGCCTCCATCGCCGGTGCCAGCTGGGCCAGCAGGGCGCGCACGCCGCGTCCAACCAGGCTGACGGCCGCACAGTCTTCCAGCACCGAGACGCGAGCGATCTCGGCGAGGTCGGCCTCCAGCGCCGTCAGAACGGCTGGCGTCAGGGACGGGTCGTCATCCAGCGAGACGGTGACGCTGGTTTCCGATGTCGAGACGAGGTCGATCGATACGCCATGTCGCGCAAAGGGCTCGAACGCCTTGGCCAGGAAGCCGGACGCCCGCCACATGCCGCTGGTATCCAGCGTGATCAGGCGAACGCCATTCTTGACGGAAACGGCTTTCAGACGCGGCGCGTCCTCTGACGGGGTGGCGCTGATCACCGTGCCCGGCATCTTGCGCTTGTGCGTGCAGCGGATCTCCATCTCGATACCGGCATTGCGGACCGGGGCGATGGCGCGTGGGTGCAGGACCGAAGCGCCCATGGAGGCGATCTCCTGGGCCTCGTCATAGCTGAGCGCCTTGATCTGGCGGGCGGAGCCCGTCAGCCGCGGGTCGGCCGAGAAGAAGCCGGGCACATCAGTCCAGATTTCCAGACGTTCGGCCTGCAGCTTGGCGGCGAAATAGGCTGCCGACGAATCCGAGCCGCCGCGCCCGAGAAGGGCGGTATCGCCATCCTCGCGTCCGGCGATAAAGCCCTGTGTCAGGACGACATCACTGTCGAACCGCTTTTGCAGGGCCTTGTCGGGCGCGTGGTCACAATCAGCATCGACATAGCCGCTGATGCCGCCGGCCGGGCGTGCCGTCAGCGCGGTACGGGCGTCGAGCCATTCACAGTCGCGACCCGTCTGGTTGAGCCAGGCGGCGCCCAGCGTCGTGGCCATCAATTCGCCCTGGCAGAGGATGCGCGCGTGCAGGCGCGGGCTGGCATCGCCCGTCAGTGCCAGGCCAGCGCTAAGCCGGTCCAGCTCATCGAAATTGGTCGCCAGCAGCGCTTCGCCATTGAGGTCCAGCGCGTCGGCCAGCTCGATGTGACGCGCCTTGATGAAGGCCAGCGCCTCGCTGCCATCACCGTCGCGTGCGGTCCGGACAAGATCTTCCAGTGCGTCGGACACCCCGCGAATGGCGGAGTGAACGACAAGCACCCGTTTCTTCGCCTTGCGCAGTTTCTTGATCCGTTTGGAGATGACCTGCCAGTCAGAGAGGGATTTGACGCTCGTTCCACCGAATTTGAGAACGATCCAGTTGCTTGAATTGGGCATGGTAATCTCCTTTCTCCCGCCAAAATCGGGGAGCGGCGTGAATACAGGCCACAGAAGATCACGCCAACACACATTTGCGCATGGCGGCATGTATTTTCAGAACTGGCGCAATCAATGTGCGCTGTTAGTCGAAAACAGGCTCTCGCTTTTCAAGATTGGCCATCACCGCCTCGACCTGATGTGGCGTGCCGATCACGGCCTGCTGTTCGCGCGATTCCGCCATCAGGATCTCGCCGGAGGACTGGTCGTCCAGGCCATTGATCAACCGCTTCGAGCCGCGAATGGCAGACGGGCTGCGAGCAGCAATCTGCCGGGCGATCTCGAACGCGCGTTCTACCGGATCGTCGGCCGTTTCAGTGATCAGCCCAAGGGAGCAGGCCTCTGCGCCGTCGATGCGCTGGGCGGTATAGGTAAGCTGGCGCAGGATATCATCACGCACCAATCGTCGCGCGAGCGCGAAGCCGGACATGTCCGGGACCAGTCCCCACTGGGTCTCGGCGATGGCGATCCTGGCGTCCCCGGTCGCGATGCGCATATCTGCACCGAGCGCGACCTGGAGGCCGCCACCGAGTGCGCCGCCGCGAATGGCAGCAATGACGGGTACCGGCAATTCATGCCAGGCATAGGCGGCGAATTGGGGCTTGTTGCAAAGACCGTGCGTTCGCTCCTCGAGCGGCAAGGCACGGTCCGCCTCCTCGCCCGCCATCGCCGCAAAACTCATGAAGTCCAGGCCGGCGCAGAACATCCGTCCGCGTCCGGACAGGACCGCCACCCGGACATCGGCACGGGTGCCGAGCCAGTCGGCCGCCTCGATCAGCGCGTCGAACATGTCGTTATCCAGCGCGTTGAGCTTGTCCTCGCGGATCATCTCGACATGAGCAATATGGTTCTCGATCGAGATCTCGACCCTGTCTCGGAAATTCTGGTTCATTTTATCGACTCCCGTTTGTGCGCAGATTGGGCGTATTGGACAGAGATGCCAACCCGACAGGAAAATGGGATCGTGGGCGCAATCTCCCATTTACCGCCGCCGCGATTTCGTGCATGAGGTGCGCGATGACAGAGTTTAAAACTGCGACCACACCTCAGGACGCCGTAGATCAGCTCAATGCGCTCTATCAGGCGTCTGTCGACCGTCTTCGAACGGCACTGAAAATATTCCTGGACGGAGGAGCCCCGCCAAGCGCCGATGATCGCGCTGCCGGGGCTTTTGTTTACCCGGCCCTGCGCGTCAGCTATCTGCCGGATGGTCCGCCGCCACCGGTTAGCCGCGCGTTCGGCAAGTTCACCGATCCGGGCATTTACGAAAGCACCATCACCAATCCGGCGCTGTTCCGTGACTACCTGATAGAACAGCTCGAACTGCTCAATGATGGCTATGAAATCACCATTGAGGTTGGCCCGTCGACGACGGAGATCCCGTTCTCCTATGTGCTTGATGGCGCTGACGACCTGGACATGAATGCCGCCAGTCCGGCCGACCTGGTGCGCCACTTCCCCTATGCGGACTTGTCCAAGATTGATGATGACCGGCCCAACGGCCTCAAGCCCAGCGCTCCGGGCGAGGTCCGCCCGCTGAGCCTGTTTGATGCGCCGCGGGTCGACTATTCGCTGCAGCGCCTGCGCCACTACACCGGTACGCCGTATGAGGATGTTCAGCAATTCATCCTCTTTACCAACTATCACCGTTATGTGGATGCCTTCACCAGCTGGGCCATTCGCCAGCTCAAGGAAGACAATCACTATGAGAGCTTCTCGGCTGCCGGCAATGTGACGGTGGACGCCAATACGCCCAATGCCCACGCCGTGGTGGAGGGCGCACCCTGGCGACGTTTCCAGATGCCGGCCTATCACCTCAAGGCACCGGGTGGGCGCGGTATCACGCTGGTCAATATCGGTGTCGGCCCATCCAATGCCAAGAATATCACCGATCACCTGGCCGTCCTGCGCCCGCAATGCTGGCTGATGATCGGTCACTGTGGTGGCCTGCGTCACTCGCAGCGCCTCGGCGATTATGTGCTGGCGCACGCCTATCTGCGTTATGACGCGGTGCTGGACGAGGACATTCCGGTCGAGGTTCCGATCCCGCCGATCGCGGAGATCCAGATCGCGCTCGAAAACGCTGTCGCCAGCGTCAGCGGAGACAGCAAGGAAGATCTCAAATCCCGTTTGCGGACCGGCACGGTCGCGACCTATGCCGACCGGAACTGGGAATTGCGATACGCCGCCCAGGCGCGCCGCATCAACCAGTCCCGCGCGATTGCCGTGGATATGGAAAGTGCGACGATCGCGGCCAATGGCCTGCGCATGCGTGTTCCCTATGGAACCTTGCTGTGTGTGTCTGACAAGCCCTTGCACGGTGAGCTGAAACTGCCGGGTGCGGCCAATCTCTTCTACCAGCGCTCGGTCAGTGAGCACCTGGCGGCGGGTATCGAGACCATCGAGATCCTCAAGCGCGATGAAGCCTCGGCGCTGCATTCGCGCAAGTTGCGCAGTTTCGACGAGCCGCCATTCCGCTAGTGTCATGAAGCTCTACATGCCCTCCTGGTTGCCGCGCGCGGCACTCGAAGCTGTCCTGATCGTGTTTGCGGTCGTGCTGGGCTTCATCGTCAATGAATGGCGAGAGGCGCGGCACGAGGATCAGGCTGCGCAGCTCGCCCTCGAGCGGATCGTCGAAGAGCTGGACACCAACCTGCAGGCGCTGGAACAGGCAGCGGAGTATCACGCGACCATCGCCGAGGCGCTGGGAGAACTGGAAGAACAGGTTCGTCGCGGGGACGTGCCCTCGCGGGGCGGCTTGCTGGAAACTGTCATGCCGTCCCTGCCGCAGGGGATCAGCCCCCCCATTCTGTCGGATGTGGCCTGGACGTATGCGGGCCAGACCGGGGCCCTCGACCAGCTGGACTTTGACCTGATGGCGGATGTCGCGCGCCTGTACTCCGTGCAGGAGCTGGGTACGGAGACTACCTGGCAAATGATTGCCGAGACCTTCTTTTTCAATGAAGAGAGTTTCGAGGAACACGATATCACGGGGAAGCTGTCCTTCATGCGTCTCGCGTTTGTGGAGCTGGTCGCGCAGGAACGGTCGCTGATGGCCAATTACCGATCGGTTTTGCCGCGTGTTCGTGAAAGTATAGCCTAATTGAGCGCTCGCTCTTGTCCCAGATCAACCCGTCGACTAGGTCCTGACCATGACTCGCGTAACTCCGCTTGAAGGCGTGCATAACTTTCGTCATTTCCATGACTATGAAGGCCTGGATGGCGCTCGTGTCCGGACCGGACTGTATCGCTCCGGGCATTTTTCGCGCTCGTCCGAGGCGGACCGGGACTTCTTCAAATCTCTCGGTATTGCCGTTGTGGCCGATCTGCGCCGCCCGCGCGAGCGCAAGCTTGAGCCGTCCAACTGGGGTGCGGAGCTGGGCCTGCGGGTGATTGATTCCGACCATGATGATCATGCCGAACCGCCGCATCTTCAGTTCCTGCGCAAGGGTGATCTCTCTGCGGATGCCGTGAAGGGATACATGCTGTCGGCCTATCGTCGCATCCCGATGGAAGAGGGCAACCAGGTCGTCTTCCGCGAAGCGTTCAAAGCGCTGGCCTCCGGCGAGGCAGACAGCGGTTTCCTGGTGCACTGTGCTGCGGGCAAGGACCGCACAGGCATTTTCTGTGCTCTGGTCCTGCGCGAGCTGGGGGTTGATTACGACACCGTGCGCGGGGACTACGAGCTGACCAATACGGCCGTGGATTACGACACGCTTGTACCAAAGGTGCAGGCGCGCATGCAGGATCAGCTTGGCAAGGCGATCGATGAGGCGGCGCTGCGGACTTTTCTGGGCGTTGATGGTGCGCTGCTGGACCAGGCTTTCGAGACAATCGGGGATGTTGATCGCTATCTTCGCGAGACGTTGAATGTGTCGGACGCAGAACGCGATGCCCTGCGCTCGCGTTGGCTGGAGCGGTGAGAGCGGACGTGACCGCCCCTGTAGCGCCGCGGCTCGCCCGGGTCCTGCCCTGGTGCGATCCGCTGGCCGCCTTTGCGGGATTTGAGGCCGAGCCGCAGGCCTTGCTCCTGCACGACGGCCAGAGCGGCCGGGCCCGCATCTTCGCACGACCCGATGAGAGCGTGACCGGCACCGATGCCGCTGACTATGAGCGTTTCGGAGAGCGATTTCGTGCCCGTGGCGAAGGCTTGTGGGCCGGGCTGCTGGGCTATGATCTGGCCGGTGCCTTCGAGCGGTTGCCGCGTCTTGCGCCCGACTGGCCGACGATCGCGATGGCGCATTATCCCGTGTGGGCCGAGATGGACCGCGCGAGCTCGGAACTCCGTGTGTATGGCGCGGATGGTGGTCTTGTGGACGACTTCGTTGGTACACTGCAGCGGGCCTATATGGCTCGCCCGACGCCCGGGCAGCCCGCCACCTGGAGCGCGGCCTGGCGTCGCGACGCCTATCTCGGGGCGGCGCAACGGGCGCGCGACTATGTCCATGCCGGTGATGTCTTCCAGGTGAACCTGTCGCAGAAATTCGCCGCCGAGCTGGCAGATGACGACACGCCCTATGCTGTCTTTGAGCGCTTGTGTGCCGCCAGCCCCGCCCCGCACGCCGCCTATCTGCGCCTCGGTGTCGATGAAGTCATTCTGACAAACTCGCCCGAGCGCTTCCTTTCGGTGAAAAACGGCCTGGTGGAGAGCCGTCCCATCAAGGGCACCCGGCCGCGCATGGCAGACGCAGAACGGGACCGGAAAATGCGCGCGGATCTGCTTGCCTCCCGCAAGGACCGCGCGGAAAACCTGATGATCGTTGACCTGATGCGCAATGACCTGTCCCGGGTCTGTCAGCCCGGTTCGGTCGAGGTGCCCCGGCTGTGCGAGATCGAGAGTTTTGCCAATGTGCATCACCTGGTTTCCGATGTGACCGGCCGGCTGCGGGAGGACTGCGATCTGA